>JBIKRO010000055.1:0-18553 GCA_044349095.1 Aquirufa sp.
GAAATAGAACCCTTGTTTAGTGTAGCGATTGACATAAACTCGTTTGAAGATTTACGAGATCAATTAATCCTATACTTATTATATGGGACGGGAATTCGTTTAGCAGAATTAATCTCATTAAAACGAATGCAGGTTAACTTACAATCAGGAACCATTCGGGTCATTGGAAAAAGAAACAAAGAACGAATGATTCCCATCCCAAAACTAATAGAAGTCCTCATCACAAATTACTTAAGCGCTTGCCCGTTTACCCATGAAAATTTATTGTTGACCGACAAAGGAGAAATACTATATCCCGTTTTTGTTCAAAGGCTCGTCAAAAAACAATTGAGCCGCATTAGCACCTTAGAGAAGTTATCGCCCCACATTTTACGCCATACCTATGCCACTCATTTATTGAACCGTGGGGCTGATTTAAATGCCATTAAAGAGTTACTGGGGCATGCTAATTTAGCAGCAACCCAAGTGTACACGCATAATTCAATGGAAAAAATTAAGGAAATTTACTCACAAGCGCATCCTAAAGCTTAATTAGGAAGAATTACAGGACCCGCTTGATTGATTTGAGATACGTAGGTTTCAGAACCAATTCCTACATTTGCAAATTCAGCCGCCATCCTTTTAGCTACTTTTTGGGCGACTTCCTCCCCTTTTGAAAGGGCAAATAAAGAGGGACCTGAACCTGAAATTGAGCAACCTAAGGCTCCTGCCTGCAATGCTGCGAATTTTACTTCTTTGAAAGCAGGAATTAAGATGGCACGGGAGGGTTCTATGATTACATCCACTAAAGAACGACCAATTAATTCATAATCGGGCAACAGTAAACCAGCGACCAAACCGGCGACATTTCCCATTTGAGTAATGGCGGTCGACAAGTATATTTCTTTGTTCAAAATACCTCTTGCGTCTTTTGTATTCACCTCAATCTGCGGATGAACAATACTGGCAAACAAATCTGTTGGCGTAGGTATTTGAATAATATCCAAGGGCTCATAACTACGAATAATCACAAAGCCCCCCAATAAACTAGGCCCCACATTATCTGCATGGGCTGACCCACAGGCTACGCGTTCTCCCTCCATCGCAAAAGGAAGTAAATCTTTTTGTGCCAAAGGACGCCCCATTAACTCGTTCGCAGCAAAAACTCCCGCCACAGCAGAAGCAGCAGATGAGCCTAATCCAGATCCCAAAGGCATATCTTTATGTAAAGACAGCGAAAAACCTTGGTCCGGTTTGCCAATAAATTCAAGGAATTTTTGAATCGCAATGCCAGCCGTATTTCTTGAAACTTCTTTTGGCAAACGACCTTCATCTCCTGTAATTTCAATAATTTCAATCCCAGGGGAATCCTTTTTAACTAAGACGACTTCGTCTCCAGGATGGTTGACAGCAAAACCGAATATATCAAATCCACAGGCCACATTGGCCACAGTAGCAGGAGCATAAACACGTATTTTTTCCATATTTACCCTAAATAACTACCTAATGAAACGATGTCGGCAAATACGCCTGAAGCCGTAACTTCTGCACCAGCTCCTGGCCCTTTAATGACTAAAGGCCTCTCATGATATCTTTTCGTGGTAAAAGCAATCACATTATCAGCTCCATCCATTTGATAAAAAGGATGGGATGAATCTACTTCCTTTAGTCCAATCGTAATTTTTTGATCCTCTAACGTCGCTATATATCTCAAAACATGGCCATTGGCATGTGCTTGATTTACCATTTCTTCAAAATAAGCATTTTGATTTTTCAACTCGTCAAAAAATGCATCGACCGTTGGCGCTATTTCGCACGAACTCGGAATAATAGGCGAAATGGTAATGTCTGAAAACTCCAATTTCAAACCTATTTCTCTGCTTAAAATCAATATTTTTCTAGCCACATCCATCCCACTTAAATCTTCGCGAGGATCTGGCTCAGTATATCCCTTTTCCTTTGCTTCCATTAAAACATCCGCAAAGGATTTACCAGGAACAAAGGAATTAAATAAATAAGATAAGGTTCCTGATAAAATACCTTCAATTTTCTCAAATCGATCACCTGATGAGATAAGACCCTGCAAAGTATTAATGACTGGTAGGCCAGCGCCCACATTCGTTTCGTATAGAAACTTCACTCCCTTCGCTAAAGCCGTTTGATGTAATTCGGCATAAAGCGCGTAAGGACCCGAATTAGCTACTTTATTTGGTGTAACGACGGACACATTCGCATGAAATAAACCCAAATAAAATTGATAAATATCTTTGCTTGCCGTACAATCTGCAAAGATTGAATTAGGCAAATTCATTTGCTTTAAATCCGCAACAAAGGAAGTTAAATCATGCTCAGAACCCTTAGAATCTAAAATTTCAATGGCCTTTTCAAGATCGATCCCGGTTTCATTGATATATTGCTTTCGGCTGTTGGCCAAGCCGACCAACTTTATTTTCAAACCTTTATACTTAGCCAAATATCGTTCTTGGCCGATCAATTGGGCCAATAATGTCTTGCCAATCAATCCTGTACCCACTAAAAAAAGATGCAAGGTTTTTAGTTGGGAAAAGAAGAAAGTCTCATGAATCACATTCAATGCCTTAGACAAATCCTTTTGCTCAATCACCACAGAAATATTCAATTCAGAAGAACCCTGCGCCGTAGCTACGATATTAATTCCATTCTTGCCTAAAACAGAGAACAATTTACCACTCACACCTGTGTGCTTCCTCATTCCCTCTCCCACTACAGCAATCACAGAAAGATCATTTTGTATATCAATTCCCTCGATATCACCTGACTCAATCTCAGCAGAAAACTCTCGGTGCAATATCGCTTTCACCTTATCTGATACCTGAGGCTCGATGGCGAAACAAATAGAATGCTCCGATGAGGCTTGAGAAATCAAAATCACTGATATTTTTTCCCGAGCTAACACCGTAAATAATTTAGCAGATACTCCAGCCACACCGATCATCCCAGAACCTTGTAAATTAACAAGCGACAAATGATCAATGGAACTTATACCCGTAATGATGTAAGGACTTAAGGTAGACTCTTTGCTAATGACAGTACCTTTAAATGTTGCATTAAATGTGTTTAATACTCGGATAGGTATGTTTTTGGCAAAGGCAGGTTGTAAAGAAGGAGGATAAATTACCTTGGCCCCAAAATGAGTTAATTCCATGGCTTCTGCATACGAAATAGAGGGGATCGTAAAAGCCGCAGATACCTTGCGAGGATCCGCAGTCATCATTCCATCCACATCGGTCCATATTTCAATTTCCTTCACATCCAAAGCAGCGCCAAAAACAGAAGCTGTGTAATCGGAACCACCCCGGCCTAAAGTTGTGGTATCTCCATTGTTATCAGAACCAATAAAACCTGTTATTAAACAGATTTTACCCGCATTATCCTTGAAATAAGATTGAATTAACGAATTTGTTTCTGAAAAAAATACCTCAGATTTTCCAAAATTCCCATTGGTTTTAACCAAAAATCTAGCGTCCACATATTCGACGGGCAGACCTTTTTGCTGCAATACCGAAAATATTAATTGGGTCGATAAACGTTCTCCAAAACTCACTAACAAATCAGAGGTCTTTGGTGAAATCTCTTTAATTAAACTTATGCCCTTTAAAACATCGCGCAATTCATTGATTAATGTACGTATTTGCGCAATCACTTGGGACTGACCCGTAACCGGAATAAAGTGCTTGATAATCTCAAAATGCCGATTTTCAATATCTTCAATGATTGAATTATCGGTATTTTTCCTCTTGGAAGCTAGGTTTCCTGCTTCTAATAATTGGTTTGTCACACCGCTCATCGCGGAGAAAACCACTGCAAATTTAGTTTGAGCCTTAAAATTCGATTCGATGATCGAAATAACAGATTGAATGCTGACTACACTACCACAACTCGTACCCCCAAATTTTAAAATCTTTTCCATCAAATACGAAAACAAAATGACTCTTATCTCTACAAACAGATAAGAAAGTGAGCAAATATACAATATTAGGCTGTATTTTTGCCTATCACTTGATGACCTTTATGTTTTCTTTGGGTGCTTTTCTTGAAATTATCCGAAAGCACCGAAATATTGCCATCCATTTCAAACATCGCTAGATTAACCAATTCAACACTTTCAACGCCATGCTCACGAACCACAGCCTTGAGTTGGTCTATTGAAATTTGCGCTTTTTCCAAGCCACTCAATTTAACTTCCCCTTGATATATTAACATAATGGGCTCCCCTTCGACAGCCTTGGAAAATCCTTTGCTGAACAAGGATATCTTTTTGAACACATAATTCATTAGAAAAAGTGAAAATGCGGCAACCAATCCACCCTCCAAAGAAGAATCAGCACCTACCATAGCATTTTGCACGGAATTAGAGATCAACAAAATGAAAACTAAATCAATAATGGATAATTGTGCAAACTCTTTCTTTCCAAAAACACGAATAGCCGCCACGATGAACACGTAAACGGCTATTGATTTCAGGGCTATACTCAGGTAGCCTTCCATATATTTATTTTTTCTTCTCCGCGGCCATCACCATAGAAAGGTTATTTTTGGCAGCTAAATCATATACATCAGTCAAATCCTGTACCGTACGCGTTTTATCGATTGAAATAATCAATGAGGTTGCTTTCTTCGTTTGTAAAATAATTTTCAAAGCAGAATCAACTTGTTCAATCGCAATACCGTTGGCATTGCCATCTAAATAAAACGAATTGTTGGCATCCACCGACAAACGAATCGACTCCACAACAGGTGGAGTAACCTTTGTAGAATCAGCCTTTGGAAGCAATAAACGAATAGCATCTGGAGAAGCTAAAGTCGATATCATTAAAAAAAACATCAATAAGAAAAACAAAATATCCGCTAATGCACCTGTCTCTACCTCGGATGCTTCTCTTTCGCGCTTTCTAAAATTCATACAATTATTTTTTGTTAGCTGGCTTATGCAATAAATCAATAAAATCCATCGCTACAATTTCCATCTTATTAATACTGCGATCAATCATAGTCATTAACAAGGTATACAATACATAAGCAATGATACCCACAATTAAACCTGAAGCTGAAGTAACCATTTTTTCATAGATACCTGAAGCGATCGTCGAGATCTCTATTTTGTTTGAAGTAGAAATATTATGAAAAGTACGAATCATACCCGTAACCGTTCCCAAGAATCCAAACATCGGCGCAATACGAGCAATCGAACTCAAAATACCTAAGTTCTTTTCCATATTGTAAATTTCCAACTTAGCCTTGTTCTCAATCGCACTTTCAATTTCACGGATGGGAGAACCTAAACGACCCAATCCACGCTCCAACATATTGGCGATTGGAAATTTAGAATTCTTGCAATAGGTGATAGCCGCTTGAATATTACCGGCCAATAAAAGTTCATTGATGTTGTGAAGAAAGTTCTCGTCTATTTTAGTCGTCTTTCTGATATACAAATACCTTTCAATAAATAAAAAGATAGCAACACTGAACAAGAATAGGATTGGATACATCACATACCCTCCTTTTTCCAATAAACTTAAAATGGTGAATTCTTCTTGAGCGGTTGCTTGTAACAGAATTAAATTAAGTATCGATGACATAAATATTTGTTGAAAAATTTAATAACACTTTATAACCTTAAAGATTATCATTTTAATTGTTTTTTTCAAAAAAAAGCAGATCTTTTTAGCTTTATTTATTCTGAAGAAACCAATAGCCCTCTTTTAAACTATAAGAAGAGACCCACATATTTTCAATGGTTAATTCCTCCAAAACTGTGGCTATCAAAACATTAGCATAAGGTAATATCCCCGCCCTAAAAGCTTTCATCCCCTTGATATTTTGTCGGCCTACAAAATCAGTTTCTTGAACCAATTTCTTTTGTTGGTAAAATTGCGTTATAACCAATTCCGAAGCAGGAGGAATGACGCTACCCGGAATATCCGCATGAGCTAAATCCCAAATGGTTTCAAAGGCTCCCGCGGCACCAATTAAAACGGCAGGCTTATGTTCCTCGCAGGCGATAAACAAAAGTTTCATTTGTGCTAAAACATAGGATTGCAGCTCGGCTAATTGAGACGAATGAAAGTGCCCATCTTGTTGGAATAAAGACAAAAGGCGCAAGCCACCCAGCTCTAGACTAACTTTAAACAAAATCCTTGTTCCTTCAAATAAGATGAATTCCACGCTACCTCCCCCAATATCCATGACTAAACTAATGGGATTCCAAGGTTGCGGCAATGAATGATAAATTCCATGGTAAATCAAATCCGCTTCTTCAATCCCAGAAATAACTTGAATTTTAATGCCTAATCGACGTTCCACTTCTGAAAGAAATTGTTGCGTATTGGAAGCCCTTCGTAAAATACTAGTGCCTACAGCATGAATTTGGGTATTTTCGCAGCCTTTGGAAATAGCCACATCCCTAAATTCAGTTAAAGCCACTAGCGCACGATCCATGGCATCATTCTGTAAAATTCCTGTTTCCATGGCGCCTAGGCCCAACTGTACCGGTCGTTGTAATTGACAAATTATTTGCAAGGGTTCGGAAATATTTCCACGAGTAGCCACTAAAAGCTGAAAGGTATTTGTACCTAAATCGATGATTGCAGTAGGCTGTGGCATTAATTATAATTTTGGAACAAATTTAGGTTGAAATACTGTTTAAAAATTAAAAATAATTGTTTTAATTTAGTAAAAATTATCTCGTCTAACCTCCAATAATACTCTATGCTGGATCCCGAATTCGATGAAAACCGAGAAGATATCAATTCTTCCGTTCAAAGATTTGAAAAGATGTTGAATAATCAGGAGGATTCTTTCTTCGACATAGATACGTTAGAGCAAATTGCGGATCATTATTTCATGCAATCCAAGTTTGATGAAGCATTAAAAGCATGTGATTTAGGCCTTACCCATTTTCCATATACACTCGAATTAATTATTTTAAAGGCACAAGTTTTAGGAGAAATTCAAAAACCGGAAGATGCCATGGAAATCATTGAAAATGCGATTCTATTATTTCCAACGGATATAGAACTCATTTTGGTGAAAGGATCTTTATTGAGTCAAATGGGCCAACATGAAGCTTCCGTCAACCTATTTTTGGAAGCTTTAGAAGCTTACGAAGAAAAGGATGAAGTCTATTTCAGATTAGGTTTAAGTTATGTGGCCTGGTTCAAACCCCGCGAGGCAGTTGACATGTTCAAGAAATCACTCGAACATAACCCTGAAAATGAAAATGCCTTAGTCGAATTAGCAAATGCTTTGGATGAAATAGGTAAAATCAACGAGAGCATTCCTTTTTACAAAAACTTTATTGACCAAGATCCCTTCTCCTACACGGCTTGGTATAATTTAGGCATCGCTTATTCGAAACTTAAGCAATTTGAAAAGGCGATTGACGCATACGAATATTCATTGGCCATCGAACCTACTTTTGGATCATCTTTGTTCAATTTAGGGAATACCTACATGAACTTAAAGGACTATGAAAAAGCCGAAGAATCGTACAAGCAATGCCTCCTTTTTGACGATCCCAACCCGGAATTATTTTGTTGCCTCGGCGCAAGCTTAGAAAGGCAAAAGAAATTTGACGCCGCCTTATCTTATTATAAAGATGCTGTTAAGTTGGACCCATTGTGGGATGAGGGGTATTATGGATTAGCTGTTTGCCTCACAGAAATGGACAAATGGTTTGAATCCTTGCATTTTTTGAAAAAAGCGATCAAATTGAACGAATCTGCTCCCCTTTATTGGATCGGATTAGCGGATGTAGAAGCCTATTTAGGAAATACCGCTTCAGCAGATGAAGCCTATCAAAAGTCCATCGAATTAGAATCGTTCTTTGCGCCTGCCTGGGTTAAATGGGCGCAATTGCACTACGACCTCGAAGATTTCGAGAAGTCAGCCGACATCATGTTATCAGCAATCGATGAATTACCAGAAGAAGCCGATTTCTATTATCGATCCGCGATTTTCTTAATTAAAGCAGGCCAGTATAAAGAAGCATTTCATTTTTTAGAATCAGGACTTATCTTAGACTATGACCAGCACGTCATCATGTTTGAGTATTTCCCGAACCTAGAAACTCAAAAAGCAATTTTTAAATTAATCCAACAATACAAAAAATAATCCCTATGGTGGATTTATTTATCCACCTATCCTAAAAAAAATATTACTTTAACTTTTTTAGGTAATTTAATATTTCAAATTTTAATCAACAATCAACCCATACCATGAAAAGAATAATCCTTTCGGGACTCCTTTTGGTTAGTTTAACTACCACACTAATAGCCCAACAAAAACCCACTGCCAATAAGGCGATTGCAAAGCAATCAGTAACAGCACCTACAACTTCCTTGCCTATTCCAGAAAAAGTAACGGCAGCAGAAGGAATTACGGAATACAAATTAGCCAATGGGCTTAAGGTTCTGTTATTTCCAGATCCATCTAAGCAAACCATCACAGTAAACATTACCTATTTAGTAGGTTCTCGCCACGAAGGATATGGTGAAACAGGTATGTCACACTTGTTAGAACACATGGTTTTCAAGGGGACTAAAGAAAAACATAAGGAAGTAGCCAAAGAAATTTCTGACCATGGCGCTCAATTTAATGGCACAACTTGGTTAGATCGCACCAATTACTTCGAAACTTTTGCCGCCACAGATGAAAATTTAGATTGGGCACTAGATATGGAAGCCGATCGTATGATCAATTCCCGTATCGCAAAAAGCGAATTAGAAACGGAAATGACAGTTGTTCGAAATGAATTTGAACGTGGTGAAAACGATCCAGGAAGCGTGCTTATGGACCGAATTGTTTCGACCGCTTTTTTATGGCATAATTACGGTAACTCAACGATAGGCGCCCGCTCAGATATTGAAAAAGTGCCTATCGAGAATCTTCAAGCTTATTATCGCAAATATTACCAACCCGATAATGCCGTATTATTGATCGCAGGAAAATTTGATCCCATCAAAACGTTGCAATTAGTTAATCAAAAATTTGGTGTAATTCCTCGCCCAACACGCGAACTGACAAAAACTTTCACTTCGGAACCTACGCAAGATGGGGAAAGAGAGGTCACATTAAAACGCGTGGGTGATGTTCAAGTAGTGGGTATGGCCTATCACATTCCATCCGGTTTACATCCTGATTACGTTGCAGTAGATGTGATGGCAGATTTATTAACAGATGCGCCATCAGGTCGTTTGTATAAAGCATTAATTGATACTAAAAAGGCATCTAGTCAGTTTGGTATGACGTACCAATTAAAAGAACCGGGACTCGTTTACTTTGCTGCCGAGGTTTTAAAAGAAAAATCATTGGATTCAGTGAAAAGAATCATGATTGAAACGATTGAAAATTTTGCAAAAACTCCCCCTACTAAAGAGGAAGTTGACCGCATAAAAACCAAAGGTATCAAGAACATTGAATTACTGTTAAACAATGCTCAACGCGTAGGTATAGGCATGTCTGAGTATATTGCTCAAGGTGACTGGCGTTTATTGTTTCATACCAGAAACCAATTAGAAAAAATTACTCCTGCCGATATCCAACGAGTTGCAGCAGCTTATTTCAAATCTTCAAATCGTACTTCTGGTGTATTCTATCCTACAGAAAAACCAGATCGTGCTGAAATTCCTGAGGCAAAAGAAGTAGCTGAAATACTAAAAGATTTCAAAGGAAAAGCAGCAGTTTCAGAAGGAGAAGCCTTTGATACATCACCTAGCAACATAGATTCTAGGACTAAAGTGGAAACTATAGCTGGGATCAAATTAGCTCTATTAGCTAAAAAAACAAGAGGTAATTCCGTTTATGCAAAAATGACGCTGCGTTTTGGAGATGAAAAATCTTTATTAGGTACATCAACTGCCGCTGATTTAGCAGCAGATATGTTGACAAAAGGAACAGCCAAGCATACGCGCCAACAATTTCAAGATGAATTGGATAAATTAAAAGCACGTGTTTCTATCTCCGGTGGAGCGACTCAGGCCAATGTATCCATTGAAACTACCAGAGATAATTTGATTCCAGCGCTTAAATTAGTGGCAGAAGCATTGAAACAACCCATCTTCCCTGCAGATGAATTTGAGAAGTTAAAACAAGAAAATTTAACTCAAATTGAATCGCAAAAAAGTGAGCCTACAGCGAAAGCAAGTGAGGCATTGGGCCAATTAAGAAGTGGACATTATCCGAAAAATGATGTGAGGTATCAACCTACGATGACAGAACAGACGACTAATTATTCGTCTGCCAAGTTAGAGCAGTCCATTGCTTTTTATAAAGGTTTTTATGGAGCGTCAAATGCTACATTTTCAGCTGTTGGGGATTTTGATGAGGCCGAGTTAAAAGCAGCTATCAAAGCAGAATTTGCTGATTGGAAGTCGCCTAAGCCGTTTACAAGAATTCCTGAAATTTTCAAAGATATCAAAGCTCAAGTAAAATCAATTGAGACTCCAGATAAAGCAAATGCATTCTTTTTAGCATACCAACCCATTAAAATATCGGATAACGACCCAGATTTCGCAGCCTTAGAATTAAGCAATTACATGCTGGGGGGTGGATCAGGTTTAAGTTCAAGATTAATGAATCGTATTCGCCAAAAAGATGGTTTATCTTATGGAGTAGGTTCTCAATTTGCGGCTAGTCCCTTAGATCAATCAGGTGCGTTTGTTGGCTATGCGATCTATGCGCCGGAAAATTTGGCCAAATTAGAAGCTGCCTTTAAAGAAGAAATTGAGAAAGTTTTAAAGGAAGGGTTTACGCAAAAAGAAATCGACGAAGCTAAAAAATCATGGGTTCAAGCAAGAGCAGTAGGTCGCTCTCAGGATAGTGGATTAAGCTCCACATTAAATTCAAATTTATATTTAAACCGCAACATGAAATGGGCGGATGATTTAGAAAATAAAGTGAAAGGTTTGACGCCTGATCAAATTTTACAAGCTTCGAGAAAGTCCATCGACTTACTTAAAATGTCTTTTGTGAAAGCAGGTGATTACGAAGGTGCAGCAAAAAAGATGGCTGAAAAAGCTAAAAATGCTACGTCGGAATCAGGTGCGGTAGGCGGAGCACCGAAGCAATAAGATTAAATATTGAGCATAAAAAAAGGAGCTAGCAAATAACTAGCTCCTTTTTTTTATACTCATTGTTTTAGCAAAACTCCTCGAAAACACCTTCCAAATGCCCTGCGATCATTTCAGCAGAACGGCCCTCAATGTGATGACGTTCTACAAAATGCACCAATTCCCCATCCTTAAATAAAGCGATGGACGGTGAAGATGGAGGATATGGCAATGTATACTCACGTGCTTTTTGGGTAGCTTCTTGGTCTACACCGGCAAAAACAGTTACTAAATTTGTAGGCTTTTTTTCAGAAGCGGCTACCGCCTCTTTTACACCTGGTCTAGCTGTTCTAGCAGAACAACCACAAACTGAGTTGATAAACAATAAAGTAGTTCCTGGCTGGGCCATTGTATTTTCCACTTCAGCAGCAGAACTTAACTCTTTGAAACCACCTTCGACAATATCCATCCGCATAGGATGTACTAAATGTTCTGGATACATATTTTTTTATTTTTAATTTTTAAAATTCACTTACATAAAACCTAATTCTAACTTGGCCACCTCTGACATCATATCTTGTGCATAAGGAGGATCAAAAGTCAGCTCAACCGAAACCTCAGCGATTCCTTCTATTTCCCTAATAGCCTTTTCTATGTCCACCGGAATGCTTTCAGCAGATGGACAAGATGGAGAAGTTAACGTCATTAATACGTACACATTATTGACCGGAAATATTTTCACCTCGTAGATAAGACCTAATTCATATACGTCAACAGGTATTTCCGGATCATAGACTGTTTTAATTGCCTTGATCACTTTTTCCTTAAGTTCAACCTCCGTCATTTGTAAGGATGTCGTCGTTTTCTCTTCCATATTTTTTTTACTTCGCTGAAAAGGCCAAAGCATAATTTTTCATTTGTTTTACCATCGATAATAAACCATTCGAACGCGTTTGCGCTAGATGTTGGCTCATTCCGATTTGATCAATAAAATATAAATCCGCCTGCATAATTTCCTCCGCCGTGTGATGGGATAATACCCGAATCAACATGCTGATCATACCTTTAACAATCACCGCCTCTGAATCAGCTTCAAAAACAATTTGATCCCCCTGCTTTTCCGCATGCAACCAAACTCGGCTTTGACAACCCTTAATGACATTTTCTTCCGTCTTAAAAGCTTCAGATAAATTAGGCAACTTTTTACCTAAGTCAATCAAATACTCATATTTATCCGCCCAGTCATCAAATAAACCAAACTCCTCGATTAACTCCTCCTGGGTTTCTTGTATACTTTGAGCCATTATTGTAACATATTAATCGACCTACGTAAGGCTTTCACAAATAAATCTATTTCTTCAAACGTGTTATAAAACGCAAACGATGCCCGGCAAGTTCCCGGCAACCCAAAACGCTTCATTAATGGTTGGACACAATGATGTCCCGTCCGAATCGCTATGCCAAATTTATCCAATAACACACCCAGGTCTTGTGGATGTATTCCATCAATCACAAAACTAATGACAGCAATTTTATCAGGTGCCGTTCCAATGATTCTTAAACCAGGAATGGTACTCAATTGTTCTGTTGCATAGGCTAAAAGCGCCAATTCCTGCGTGAATAATGCTTCTTTTGACAAAGCATTCACATAATCAATCGCAGCAGATAAGGCAATCACATCCGCTATATTAGGTGTACCTGCCTCAAATTTATAGGGCAACTCATTGTAAGTCGTTCCTTCAAAAGAAACTTCTTTTATCATTTCACCACCACCTTGATACGGTGGCATGGATTCTAACAATTCACGCTTTCCGTATAAAACTCCAACGCCCGTAGGCCCGAACAATTTATGTGCCGAAAAGGCAAAAAAGTCAATATCTAATGCTTGAACATCTATATCTAAATGAGCGATGGATTGTGCCCCGTCAATCATTACTTTTGCTCCATGTGCGTGAGCTAATTGAATCATTTCGGCAATGGGATTAATGGTCCCAATCGCGTTAGAAACGTGATTAACAGCGACTAATTTTACGCTTGCATCTAATAAATTACGGTAGGCGTTTAGATCTAAAACACCTCTTTCATCTACAGGAATTACCTCAATGATTGCGCCCTTCTCCTCAGCAATCATTTGCCATGGAACAATATTAGAATGGTGTTCTAAATTCGAAATTAGAATCTTATCCCCTTTTGAAAAATTAGCACGACCAAAGGTCTGAGCGACTAAATTGATACTCCCTGTCGTTCCAGCAGTCAATATAATTTGATCCGAGGAGGGAGCATTAATAAATTCCTTTATTTTAGTTCTCGTTAATTCAAAAGCAGTGGTCGCACGTTCAGCCAGCGCATGAATCCCCCGATGAATGTTCGCATTATCAGATTTGTAATAATGAGACAAGGCATCGATGACCGACTTAGGTTTTTGGGTCGTTGCTGCATTATCAAAATAAATCAGCGGAGAGCCATTGACTTGTTGGTCTAACACCGGAAAATCAGCACGAATCTTTTGTATATCTAAGGTCATTATGATAAGGTTAAACCTAAAGAAGCTTGAATTTTATTCACAATTTTATCAGACAACTCCGCACGAATTTCGTTATGCTCTAATTTGTCGATCACCTGCTGAACAAAAGCTAACAACAACAAAGTCTGTGCTGTGGCTTTTGAAATTCCTCTCGAACGCATGTAAAACAGCGCCTCATCGCTTAATTGTCCCGTGGTTGTTCCATGTGAACATTTCACATCATCCGCCCAAATTTCCAATTGGGGTTTTGTGTTCATCGTCGCTCGATCTGAGGCTAATACATTTTTGCAACTTTGAAATGCATTTGTTTTTTGAGCATCAGGACGAACAAAGATTTTGCCATTGAAAACGCCAGTCGCATTTCCCATCAAAACTCCTTTGTATAATTCATTGGATTCTGAATGAGGCATGCGATGATCTACCACCGAATGCGTATCCATTAATTGGTCTTCTCCTGGAATGTATAAACCATTCAGATTAGAAACGACTTGTGGGCCATCAATGTAGAAATGCAGATTGTTGCGCAAATAAGCTGCATTTATTGAAAATGTAAACGCATCGACCAACGAACTTTCTTGTTGGAATATAAACGTATGATCTACATGTGTAATGCTTTGCTGCAAATCTTGATCTTTAATCAAGGTTAAATGGGCATTTTTTGAAACCCAAATCTCCTGCACGTAATTCGACAAAATCGCATGACTTGACTCGGAACGTTGTTGTTCAAACCAAGTAATTTCAGAATCCTCCTCTAGATAAATGAATAATTTAGATTGAACGGCGGTGTCTTGTTGGCCCGACACTAAATAATGATGCAACAAAGGCTCCGCAATTTTAACCCCTTTCTTAACCCATAAAACCGCATAATCAGAAACCAAAGCCTCATTTAAATCATACAAGGAATTTTGATCCAAAATAGGATTTCTTGCCTTCCATACAGATTCGAATGCAGGATTTTGAGCCATAAATTCCGACATAGGCAAAAGAGCAATCCCCTGAGGTAATGCACCTTCTGAATGAGTATTCCCATTTAAGGTCTGAATAATAGCGCTATGATTCCAAACGGGTTTGGGAAAATCAATACTTAATTTTTCAGGCGACCATTGCCAATGGTGCTCATTTAAATGTTTTAAAGAAGCATATTTCCATTCCTCCCATTTGCTGGTCGGAAAACCTTTGTCAATAAATTTCCCTAGGGCCAATTGCTGAGCTTGGGTCAATGAATCTATCGTTTTGATACTATCTACTAATGTTTTCTCTAACATTTTAATTAATCTAAGGCCGAAATAATCCAATCATATCCTCTCTCTTCTAATTCTAAGGCCAAATCCTTATTGCCTGATTTCACAATCTTTCCTTTGTAAAGAACGTGGACAAAATCAGGAATGATATAGTCCAAAAGCCTTTGGTAATGCGTCACTAAAATCGTCGCATTTTGAGGTGTCTTTAACTTATTTACCCCTTCAGCCACGATGCGAAGTGCGTCGATATCCAATCCAGAATCCGTCTCGTCCAAGATGGCCAATTTAGGCTCTAGAACAGCCATTTGGAATATTTCATTTCTTTTTTTCTCTCCACCGGAAAAGCCTTCATTAAGGGCTCTGCTTAATAAAGTTTGGTCTATATTCACATAGGCCATTTTTTCTTTGAACATTTTTAAAAACTGAACCGCATCCATCGCATCTTGACCTCGGTAAGCGCGAATTTCGTTGATGGCCGACTTCATAAAATTGGTGGTAGAAACGCCTGGAATCTCCACAGGGTATTGAAAAGCTAAAAACAAACCCTCTGCCGCTCGCGCTTCAGGAGATAAGTCTAATAAATCTTTGCCGAAGAATTCCACAGAACCCTCGCTTACTTCATAATCTGATCTTCCGGCTAAAACAGAAGCTAAGGTCGATTTACCTGAGCCATTAGGCCCCATGATGGCATGAACTTCGCCCGCATGAACTTCTAAATTAATTCCTTTGAGAATTTCCTTCTCCCCTATTCTTGCGTGTAAATTTTTTACTGAAAGCATATACTATTAATTTTACTTAATGAACCACAAAATTAAGGCCATAAAATTTTAAAAACCATAGTTAATTTAGATTCGCTCTAAATAGTATCATTTTTATCAAAAAAAATTTGATACATTTGCATTTATATATTTCAAAATCTTTCAAAGATATGATCACAATCACGGATTTAGCTGCCAGTCGAATTAAAGAATTAAGATCTAAAGAGGGTTTAACGGAGGAATTTAATATCCGAGTAGCGGTAGAGGGAGGCGGTTGTTCCGGTTTGATGTACAATTTAGATTTTGCCTCAGCGCCACAGGAAAATGATATGATTTTTGAGGATAAGGGAGTTAAAGTGATGGTGGATAAGAAATCAATCTTATATTTAGCTGGAACGGAATTAGATTTCTCGGACGGCTTAAATGGCAAAGGTTTTCAATTCATTAACCCGAATGCATCTCGTACTTGTGGATGTGGAGAAAGTTTCTCGATCTAATTAAAATTGTATTTGGGCTTGCTTACTATCCAAAATGTAAGGGGTTAATAAGTTGAAGACCTGAAAAATGGGCAAACCCATCACCGTATAAAAAGAGCCATCTATATTTTCAATTCCAGCCATCCCAATAAAATCTTGGACGCCATACGCGCCCGCTTTATCTAGTCCAAATCCTCCTTTCACGTACCAATCCACTTCCCAGTCACCTAAAGCTCTGAAGGAAACCATGGCCGAATCCGCGATAGATACGGTTTCATTGGGAGTAATGAGCGTAATTCCCGTCACGACTTCATGTGTTTTTCCCGATAATAATTGGAGCATCTCCCTAGCCTCAGACTTATCATTTGGCTTATTTAAAATCAATTGATCCAAAATAACCACGGTATCTGCAGCTAAAATGATGGCATGTGGGTTAATATCAGCCAGAACCCGCGCCTTTTTTTCCGAAAGAAAAACGGGCACCTCACTCAAGGGCATATCAGCTGGAAAAGACTCATCTATATCAGAAGCTACCACAGAAAAAGCAAATCCTGCTTGGCCTAAAATCTCACGCCTACGAGGTGAATTGCTAGCTAAAATGAGTGGAAAACTTAAACTGAGTGTCGATTGCATAGCTCAAAATTAGCCCAAAATATGAGAAATATATTTGTTGGCGAAAAAAAAATAATTTAAAATCACTTGTAATTAATGTATAAACATTTAATTTTACGACATCTAATTAGGTACGATGTCCATTTCAGATGAAATAAAGCAATCAAGCTTCAAAAATGAGGAAACCAAAGCGGTAATCAATTTGATTTTTACGGGCAACTTCATCGTACAAAGGCAGCAAGCATTTATGAAACCATTCGGAATTACGATGCAGCAATTCAATGTACTAAGGATTTTGGAGGGTCAGAAAGGCCAAGCGATCAGTGTATTATCGATCACAGAAAGAATGCTGGACAAAATGTCGAATGCTTCACGCTTGGTCGATAAACTATTTGCCAAAAAATTAGTTTCAAGGATACAATGCGAAAAAGATCGCAGGGCGGTAGACGTATACATTTTACCAGCAGGTTCAGCCTTAATAAATCAAATTGAAGTGCATTTGGATGAATTCAGGAAGGAGATAAGTCAATTAGGAGAAGAAAATTTAAAACAATTAAATGAATTGTTGGATCAATTCAGAGCAAGTATTTCTTAACAATTAAAAATAAAAAACATGTCAATTATCGATTCGCTATCATGGCGTTATGCAGTAAAAAGAATGAATGGGAACAAAGTTTCTCAAGACAAATTAGATACCTTATTAGACGCGATTACTTTATCGGCTTCAGGTTTTGGCTTACAGCCGTATCAAATATTGATGGTGGAGGATGCCGATTTAAAGGCTAAAATTCAGCCGATTGCCTATGGACAGCCACAAATCGCGGAATCGTCTCATCTACTTATTTTTGCTGCTTGGAATGAAGTAACGGAAGCGCACATTGACGCTTATATGAATTTAATCGCTGAAACACGCGGCATGTCTTTGTCAGATTTAGGTGATTTCAAAGGGGCCATTGCCGGATCTATGAAATATAAATCAAAGGAACAACAAGCACAATGGGCTGACCGTCAGGTGTATTTAGCGATGGGCACTGCATTAGCTGCAGCTGGTGAATTGCAAATAGATACAACACCGATGGAAGGATTTATCCCCGCTAAATTAGATGAATTATTAGGTTTAGAGGCCAAAGGCCTACATTCTGTACTTATCTTGGCGATCGGAGAACGGGATGAAGCGACAGATTACATGGTCAACGTAAAGAAAGTAAGAACCCCGAAAGCGGAATTATTTGTACAACTGTAATTCGTAGAATAGATCTATTCAGGCTTTTGCTGAATGTGAATCATAAAGAAAGAGGCTCCCATCGTGGAGCCTTTTTTTGTGGCCAAAAATGATCAGTTTCTCGATCAAAAAAAGTCCATTATTGAATGAATTAGTCCATTTTCGAATGAGACAAATTATCCTCATCATCTACATTTACAAAGTCATCGCGAAGACAAAAAATAAAAATTTTAACCTTTTAAAATAACTAAAAAAATGGAAAATAACATATTTGATTTAAGGCAAATGAAGGCACAAGAGCTAACATTTGAGGAGTTAATGAATATAGAAGGAGGTGGATTTTGGCATACATTAGGGATCATACTAGGCATCGCAACGGTAGTAGTCACAGTCATTGCACTCATATCTTTAGTAGGGCCAGGCGCAGCATTAATGGCAATTATTTAAATTCTAAATAAAATTAAAATGAAAAACACAATCGAGAGTAGTATACATTGGCGTGAAATGAATCAAGAAGAAATGCTTGACATCACAGGTGGGAATTGGTGGTCCGATTTCAAACTTGGTTTTAGCGAGGGCTTCAATTGGGCCTGGAGTGTTGTAAAGGATACAATAACAAATACAAAGTCTGCCCAAGTAGTATTTTAAACTTAA
>JBIKRO010000122.1:0-5463 GCA_044349095.1 Aquirufa sp.
CATAAATTCCTTGGTCTGAATTGAAAATCACTTTCCAAACGCCGGGCAATGGCACCCCAATTCGATAGTTTTCTCTTGGAATAGGCGTTAGGTTGAGAATGACGATGATTTGTTGCTTCGCTGTTTCACCCTTTCTTAAAAAGCTGATGACTGTGTTTCCCTGATCATTTCCTTCGATCCATTCAAATCCATCGGAGTCAAATTGTTTGATGTGGAGAGCAGGTTCTTGCCGGTAAAGTTTATTGAGTGCTTTGACGGTATTTTGAATGCCTTGGTGTGCGGGTAATTCAGTTAAATGCCAATCGATGCTTTGATCGTGATTCCATTCGTTGGATTGCCCAAACTCACCCCCTTGAAAGACTAATTTGGTACCTGGGTGCATAAATTGTTCGCTGAAAAGCAAACGGAGGTTGGCAAATTTCTGCCAATCGTCACCCGGCATTTTTTGCAGCAAAGCACCTTTTCCATAGACGACTTCGTCGTGGGAAAGGGGAAGGCAAAAGTTTTCAGCAAAGGCGTATATTAATGAAAATGTTAATTCGTTAAGGTGGTGTTGGCGATAAATGGGATCTTTTTGGAAAAACCTGAGTGAGTCATTCATCCAACCCATCATCCATTTTTGGCTAAAACCGAGGCCCCCCGCATACACAGGTTTAGTGACTCCAGGAAAGCTGGTGGATTCCTCGGCAATCATTTGGATATCGGGAAATTCTGCAAATATATGAGTGTTCAGGTCTTGAAGGAATGAAATGGAATCTAGGTTATGGTTTCCACCGAGTTCATTGGGCTCCCATTCCCCTTCATTTCGAGAATAATCTAAGTAGAGCATGGAGGCCACGGCATCTACTCGCAGGCCATCGATGTGGTATCGATCTAACCAAAAAGCGGCATTGGAAAGTAAAAAACTTCTGACTTCTTTTCGCCCATAATCGAATACATAGGATTTCCAGTCGGGATGATAGCCTTTTTTGGGATCAGAATGTTCGTAAAGACAGGTTCCGTCAAAATTCCTAAGTCCGTGGTCATCCCCTGGAAAGTGGGAGGGAACCCAGTCTAAAATGACTCCTATGTTGGCCTCATGCAGTTTTTCGACTACATGCATAAATCCCTGAGGATCACCAAATCTAGACGATGGTGCAAAATAACCGGTGATTTGGTAGCCCCAAGATGGTGCGTAGGGATGCTCCATGATGGGCATAAATTCCACATGGGTGAAACCCATTTCTTGTACATAGGCCACTAATTTATGGCTTATATCTTCATAGGAGAGGTATTGATTGTCTAATGTTTTTTGCCAAGAGCCTAAATGAACTTCATAAATGGACATGGGCGATTGTAGACTGTTGTAAGTCGGCCTATCCTTCATCCATGCTTGGTCTTTCCATTCTTTATAGGTATTCCAAACGATGCTAGCGGTTTTTGGCGGAGTTTCGCAGAATAGACCAAAGGGGTCTAATTTTTCTAGATATTCTCCTTTTTTTGTTTTTATCCCAAATTTATAGGTTTCTCCTGTGTGCACGTGGGGAATAAAGCCTTCCCAGATTCCTGAGGAGTCCCAACGGGGAAATAAGGTATGTGATTCTTGATCCCAAACATTAAAGTTGCCTAACACATGTACTGATTGTGCATTCGGGGCCCAAACAGCGAAAAAGGTTCCTTTTACGCCCTCATGTATGATTTCAAAAGCCCCTAATTTTTCGTAAAGTCTTGAATGCTTACCGTGTAGGAAAAGGGAAATATCGAAATCACTAAGAAGGGAATGGGGAAGAACTTGGGGCATAAAGGCTTCTAAATCAATTGTTAGGCTAAAATAGCGAAATTTAATTAGATTTATTATGTATTTATTTTAAAGTACTATTTTGAATCTTTAGCAAAAACTTCTACCTTTGTGCCACCAAATTCAGTTTTGGTCCGTTCGTCTAGGGGTTAGGACACGTCCCTTTCACGGATGAAACACGGGTTCGATTCCCGTACGGACTACCAGAAACCACTCAGGACGAGTGGTTTCTTTTATTTTACGGAGGTGGTAGCACGATTGGTAGCAAACTAAGCCAATTATTGAATTCTAACGACCTCTGATTTACCTTCTCAATCATCGCTTTCTTACATTTCGTTTATTGTAATCGATCATCTAAGAGGTATATAACTTCCTCCAAATTACAGGATGATGTTTAGACTACAAGAACAGTTTGAACTTGACCCAAATCAAAACATCATTATCGAGGGGACACCAAATGACCTAACATACATGATTACCTTTTTGTTGTGCATGCAGAATGTAAGTATTTGGTTTTAAAACGAGGAGGATGGAATTTGCAAGTTTATTTATCGAGGGAATATCAATTTGCTTGATGACGTAAAATTAATAGAAAACAAAAAACCCACAGATAAAATATCCGCGGGTTTAATTTGCTCCGTTTTCTAAATTATATTCAATATTTCGCTAAAGGTTCAAACCATGCCAAATGAGTGAAAAGGCTACAATATCAGTCAATTTTAATTCGTTTCACAAGTAAAAAAATACAAATAGATTAATCTGGTTTGTTTTTGATTCTTTTTAATAAGCAATTATCTATAGATTTTTCTCTATCCACTCCGTCGGAGTCATCTTGTATTCATCTTTGAAGGCTGCGTAAAAAGCTGATTTGATCTTAAATCCCGACTGCGTAGAGATGCCTTCAATCGACATATGTAAATGTTTTTTATCTTTAAACATTTGCACGGCATGTTTTATTCTGAGATTATTCCGATATTTTGGAAAAGAAGTTTTGATCTGTTTATTGAAACTATCCGAAACCCGCAAGTATGGAATATTCAACTCACGCGATACATCATGAATTGAAAAGTTTGATTTCAAATACGGTTTCTTCTTATCCATGTACTCTATAATGCGATCCAGATCTGCCGATTTTTCAGGATTTTCCATTTTTTCATCTAAAGCGATGCGCGAAATTGAAACCCATATTTCTTTGATCTTCTCCCAAAGTGAAGTGGATGTACTGGTGGAACCATATAACCACGAGGGAAATAGAATAAATGATAGGGGTAAAAATAAAGTAGATAAATACATGATATCAAAACTGATGGTAGAGTCCTGAAATGAAAGGTCAAATGTCTTAGGTGATTTTAATGTTGCAAATAGAATTTGCAAAAGCACGGGTAACATCATTAAAAATATAATCCACTTTACCCGCACAATTATTCTTGAAACTTTTAACTTAATTGAATTCTTTTTTTTCTGTTGATATATATAGATAAATGAATAGATAATAAATGTCCAATTATGCAGAGGCGCGATGATCATCTGAATATTATAATCAAAAAGCCATGTTCCACCGGGTAGTTTAACGTCTGCATGGTTATTATGCTGCATTATTTTGGCAAATTGATCTTTTGCCTCAAAGTCGAGAAAGTAATAGGAAAATGTATTTATAAAAAATATACTAACAGGAATCAGGTATACCCAAAACCATTTTTCGAATACGAATTTACCTTGAATGAGACTTTTAAAATATAAGAATAGTAATGGTCCTATCAATATGACCACTGGATCAAAATGGACGAGTAATACAGCCAATACTCGACTCTCAAAGGGCTGATTTAATAATAACACCATGATATGGCGCATATTTGCCAATAAAATCAAACTGACCAAGTAAATGATTGCCTTGTTTTGACGCCATTTGTAAATGAACAGCAACATACAGATGATCAGATTTAAGAATACGGATGTTAATACCATATGTTAATCAATGTTTATTTAGCTCAAGTTTGATTTTCAATAAAACCAAACGCTGTGGTTTTTTCTTTCTGTTTTCGTTAATCTGTTGGTCATTGTTTATAAATTTTTAGCTATCCACTCGGTTGGCGTCATTTGATATACCGCCCGAAAGGCTAAGTAGAATGATGATTTGCTCTTAAAGCCACATTGATCTGATATGCCCTCAATCGACATCTGATGATGTTTTTTTTCTTTAAATAATTGAATGGCATATTCTACGCGTTTTTGATTTCGGAATTCTGGAAATGAAACTTTCATTTCCCTATTTAGACAATTTGAAACTTGTAGATGCGGAATGTTTAGTTCGCTAGATATGCTATGTAATGAAAAAGATGGATTTAAGTAAGGTTTTTGCCTATCGATGTATGTGATGATACAGCCTATATCCGTTGACTTTTCAAATTCCACATGCACTTCCCGACGCATCCCTTTGAAATTGCTGTTAAATATTTCTATTAGTTTCAGATATATGGAGGTGCCTTGATTCTGTCCATAAATTAATTGAGGAAATAACAAGAAACTAATGGGGGGAATAAGTGTAAATACATATAAGAAACCCGAATTGATATTTTTGGAAACCTTTAAGCTGATTTCTAATTTTTCATTTGTTAAATAGGAAGTGGTTAAGACAAACAATACCACTGGAACTATTGTGATTAGCATGATCGAAATGATTGAATATATATATTGGTCCATATTTGCCTTGATTTTTTTAGCCTTATTTGCCTTTAATATATAATAGCAAGAGTAAACCATAAAGGCTAGATTGTAGGTTGCAACTATTCTCACTTGAATTTTAAAACTAAAAAACAACGTATGTTGCATGGGAAAATCGCGCTTATATGCGCCATTAATGATGGATAAGATCATGTTTTGTTTTTCAGCAAATGTTAATTGAAAATAAGGCCACAAGTTCATCAAAATAATTGTGCTCGGAATAATACACATTAAAATAAACAAGTAATCCATATAGAATTTCTTGTGCACGATACTTTTAAAAAAATACAAGATCATGGGGCCACACATGATCGCTATCGGATCCATAACATATAATAATTTTGTTAATACAATGTTGTTAGACTGGGAATTAAGTAATAATCCAGCGGTTTGCCTGACATTGAAAATTATTAATACAAGACAAAGAAAGATTATTGATTTGTTCTCCTTCCATTGAAAATTGAATAGGAGCAGGCATAAAAAGCAGTTGATATAAATGGAAGTAAAGATCATTTCAGATGTATCACATTGTTTAAAATCGAAGGTATGAAAATAATTAAAATCAAACTAGGCTAAATTATTCATCTTGTTTGAAAATAATTATTTCCAAACATATTTACTGTGTGGTTTCTCACTGTGGCCTTTAAATAGTCGTCAATTTTGTTTCAGCATTGAAATTTAGTCCATGCAATATTTTAATTAAACCATTGTGTGTATCTAATTGAAAAGAAAGAAATACCAACCTAGTTCTAACAAATTATGTACCCATCAGTCAACAATCTACTCTCACGAGGATTTGTGCTTATAGTCCTTTGTGTATACAACACGATTCCGGCTCAAGCCCAACAATTCAAGCTCACCCAGGGCATCGCCATCACGCAGTTCAATTACCAAAACGAGCAAGGGCAAAATGTCCAAGGGCTTAAGTCAGGATCTGGGCTAGCCTTTGCTCTCGCTTTTCACAA
>JBIKRO010000056.1:0-18368 GCA_044349095.1 Aquirufa sp.
ATGCCAAAGAGCGATTTGTCGATATCATGCCTGAAATAGATGTGCCAGGACATTCCATGGCCGCTGTGGCTTCTTATCCAGAACTTTCATGTACTCCTGAGGCAGTAAATTACCAAGTGATTTCCGGGGAACCTTTTATAGATTGGTCTACCGATCATGCCATTGCTTTACAGGATAATACGTTATGTCCGGCCAATGAAAAAGTGTATACTTTTTTGGATAAGGTTTTCGGCGAAGTATCTGAATTATTCCCCTTTGAATATATTCATATGGGTGGAGATGAATGTCCCAAAAATTATTGGGATAAAAATCCTCAAATACAAGCCTTACGAATTAAGGAAGGGTTAAAAAATTCCCAGGAAGTGCAGGCTTATTTTACGCGCCGATTAGAGAAAATTATTACTTCAAAGGGAAAGAAAATGATGGGCTGGGATGAGATTTTGGAAGGGGGCGGATTGCCTAAAAATACAGCAGTTATGTCTTGGAGAGGTATTAAAGGAGGAATTCAAGCGGCAAACGATGGTCATCAGGTGGTCATGACGCCTAATTCAAATGTGTATCTTGATTTAATGCAGGGCGATGGAATTATTGAACCACCTGTATATCAAACGGTTCGCTTAAAAAATTCTTATGATTTCAATCCGGTGCCTGAAGGAGTCAATGCTAAATTAATTAAAGGGGGTCAAGCAAATTTGTGGTCTGAGCAATTATTTACTTATCGACATCTTCAATATATGTTGTATCCACGGGCTTGGGCTGTGGCTGAAGATTTGTGGTCTGCCAACGAGAATAAAAATTGGAATAATTTTATAGGCCGAGTAGAAAATCATTTCGAACGATCTGATGTCGCTGAAATTAAATATGCGCGAAGTATGTATGATCCTATTTTTAAGTTTTCAAAAACAGCGAAAGGTGAAATAGAAGTAGATATGGCAGCGGAAGTTGGCAACATTTCATTCCACTATAGTTTTGATCATTCAAATCCTGACCAATTTTACCCCATCGCTTCGGGTCGATTAATTGTACCTAAAGATGCTGTTGAAATGCGCGTGATTAGTTATCGAGGTAAAAAACCTATGGGCCAAATGATTCGCTTTCCTATTTCTGATATGTTAAAAAGAATAAAATAATGGTTATTTATGGAGTTTCATTTTTAGGGGCATGTTATATTTTGGGCCAATTGCTAGGCGAATTTTTAGCCAAATGGATTGGTGTCAAGGCTAATGTTGGGGGTGTTGGATTTGCCATGTTATTTTTAATTTTAGCGCATGACTATTTTAACAAGAGAAAATTATTTTCTGAGGAAGCGGAAAAAGGAATTTTGTTTTGGAGCCAGATGTACATTCCTGTTATTGTAGCGATGTCTGCCACTCAAAATGTTGTTGTGGCACTGGATTCTGGTTTATTAGCCATTATTGCAGGCATTATCCCCGTTTTCATGTGCTTTGCTTGTATTCCTTTATTGGTCAAATTAACTAAATCGCCCTTAATCGACTAATATGGAAATTGTGCTTAATTTTTTCGAAAAGAATGGGTTGATTGTTGCGTTTGTGGCGGTTGGCATGATCAGTTATTTGGGTTTTTTAATTTCTAAGCATGTTTTGAATAACAAGATTCCCGGAGCAGCAGTTTCTATTTTGCTGGGTTTAATTGTAGCCTATTTTTCTGGATTGTATACGGGCGGATCAAAAGGGATTGCCGACATTTCAATTTTCTCAGGAATGTCATTATTAGGGGGTTCCATGTTTAGGGATTTTGCCATTGTATCTACGGCGATGGGAGCAAGTTTTATGTTGATTCGACAAACAGGTTTAGCCGGAGCCATTGCTTTGGTTTTAGGAACCACCGTTTCATTTGTTGGCGGTTCAGTGATTGCGATGTTTTTTGGCTATCATGATGCTAAAAGTATGGCCACGATTGGAGCAGGAGCCTGTACTTTTATCGTAGGTCCAGTGACTGGAGCCGCTTTGCAAGCTAGCTCTGAGGTAATTGCTTTAAGCATTGCTACAGGCGTTGTTAAATCTATTTTTGTCACAATTTCTACCCCATTTATTGCCCCTTATATTGGCTTAAATAATGCGCACAGCGCGATGATTTATGGGGGAATGATGAGTACGACATCAGGCGTTTCTGCTGGTCTAGCGGCTACAGATACTAAATTAGTTCCCTATGGCGCATTAACAGCTACTTTTGCGACTGGGATGGGGTGTCTTTTATGTCCATCCATATTTTATTTAATTTTAGAAAAAATCCTATGAAAAAATTACTTTTTGTCTTCGCGCTTCTTTTTTTAAGTGTTCAAATTTTCGCTCAAGGTGTTTTTGAAAAAAAATCCTTTGTGAATGATTCTGGTCAAAGCCTATCGTATCAGATTTTATATCCTGTAAATTATGACCCATCCATTAAATATCCTGTAGTCCTTGTTCTACATGGTGCTGGTGAACGCGGGGATGATAATGAGGCACAAATGAAATATGGCACCCAGGTTTTTTTGAATCCTGAAAATCAAACCAAATTCCCGGCGATTGTTATTTTCCCTCAATGTCCCAAAGATTCCTATTGGTCTTCAGTGAAAATTGATCGAACACAAAAGCCAACTTTATTTAATTTCGACTATGCGCAAAATATAAACTGGCCCTTACAATCTGCCATAGATTTGGTCAAAAGTTTAGTTAAATCGAAAGTTGCCGATAAAAAACGATTATACATCATGGGTCTATCTATGGGCGGCATGGGAACCATGGAAGCTGTTTCAAGAAATCCCAAAATGTTTGCCGCTGCCATCCCCATTTGTGGCGGTGCGGATTTGACTTATGTAAAAAAGTATGCTAAAAAATTACCATTGTGGGTGAATCATGGGGATGCTGATTCAGTAGTTCCGGTGAAACATTCAAGGGAATTAGTGGCTGCTTTACAGGATACGGGTGCCAATGTGACGTATACGGAATATCCAGGGGTGAATCATAATTCATGGGATAATACCTTTGCTCAACCGACGCTTCTTTCTTGGTTATTTTCGTTTAAAAAATGATTTTAAACCTTATTATTTCATTTTTTCTACAGGTTTTGCCTGTAGGAATTGTGAATATTTCTGGCGCTAACACAGCATCTACATCCAATTATTTATCTGTAAAATCGGGCTATGTCATGTCATATGATGGTATCTCGGGGCGTGCTAATTGGGTCGCTTGGACGCTAGTGGGCGCTGATGTAGGTTCCGTTGCTCGCTCCAATAAGTTTATACAAGATGATGATTTTCCAAGGTCATTTTATGTGATTGACGAATCCGATTATAAGTATACAGGTTATGACCGAGGACATTTATGTAATTCGGAAGATCGAACGGCCTCCCTGTTTTTAAACAGAGAAACATTTTTAATGTCCAATATGCTGCCCCAAACACCTGAGTTGAATCGGGGCCCTTGGGAACGACTAGAGGCATATTGCCGAAAATTGGCCAAGAGGGGACAAAAATTAGTTATTTATGCGGGGGCTATTGGGGCTAAAGATGCTCTTGGATCTACTAAAATGCCGATCCCAAAATATTGCTGGAAAGTCGTTTACACACCAGAAAAGGTTTGGTGTATTTTATTTCCCAATGAAAAGAACTTGAATCCCAATTGGCAAACTTATGCGATTCCCCTCAGCCAGTTAAGTAAAATGACGGGCTATAAATTTCCTTAGTGATTGACAATTTCTAAAACAGAGCTTCAGCAACCAGCTTTACTAAATTTTTAAATTTAGCAAAGCTAAAGGGTGCATTTGATTTATGCAATTAAAAAACTGATAATCTTATTTCAATAAATATTCAATCAGTTTTTTGGCTGCTTTGAAGTTCTCAAATTCCAATGGAGTTCTTCGATTATTCAGATATTCATTGTAAATCCAAGGATCGCCTAAGGCTACTACTTTACCTTTGCCAACCTGCGCTACAGCCATCACAGCGGCTCCTTTGATGTTCAATACTGATTTTGCCGTTTTACTGAGTTTCAATTGAGTTATTTCCTTCACATAAATCTTTTTCAAAGGCGCAAAAATGGGATGTGCCTCAGGAATGTAAACGGCTCCCTGTTCCCATTGTGTGCCCTGAACAAAATTTAAATTAGGTCCTACAAATTCAATTCCAAATCTTTTGGCTAATTCATTGAATTTAGGGATTTCACAATTGGTTGTGTCATTGGCCAATAAAATCAAATTACCTCCCAGCTTCACCCATTTCTCGA
Organism: Aquirufa sp.; assembly: GCA_044349095.1. Taxonomy (GTDB): domain Bacteria; phylum Bacteroidota; class Bacteroidia; order Cytophagales; family Spirosomataceae; genus Aquirufa. The sequence goes on from JBIKRO010000056.1 coordinate 4,224, forward strand.
TCTCATCGATATCCTTTGCCTGAACATAATTCGGGGTAGGAGACTCCTTTAAATTATCAGGATCCACGATGATGTAGATATTTGCATTTTTTAAATTTTCTAACGTAGGAGCTACCGATAATGAATCTGTTTTAAGACCCATTTGCTCTAATTGAGTCGCAAATAAACTGTAACCGCGATCTTTTCGCTCATCCCAAGTATAAAAATGGTTAAATTCCTTTTTACCTGATTTTGAAACCTTATATTCATGGTTGAAATAATAGTCGAGAACCACCTTTTTTCCCTTGCCTATAGCTAATTCCTTTGCAATTTCCATTTCCAATGATGCCATAATAAATGGACCTGCACCTTTTAAATCATCCGTTTTTAATGGCTCACTTAAATAATATTCATAAGAACCATCGCGGTAGGGTTGGCCCCCTAAGCCTCCCACACTAACCGTTTTTTCAATGTGAATAAATCCTTGCGCATCTTTGGTGATGAAATTTTTCAAAATACCATCGTAGGCTTTAGAAACTTTAGCTGAATAATTTTGAGGCAAATACCCTTTTCTTATTCCTTTCGCCATCGCATAAACAAACATATTTGCGCACGATGCTTCGAAGTAATTGCCCTTCCTTCCTGGAAAATTAGGTACTTGGTACCAAAGTCCCGTTTTCTCATCCTGTATTTTTAATAAGGCAGCTGATAATTTAGCTAATTGATTCACTAAAATGGATCTTTTAGGATGGTTTTGGGGCATATAATCTAGCACATCTACTAAAGCCATCATGTACCAACCCATAGACCTGCCCCAGAAATTTGGTGATTTGCCTGTTGACTTATTTGCCCATGGTTGTTTCCTTTCATGATCATACGCATGGTACAATAAACCTGTTTTAGCATCTAATGCTCCTTTCTCCATTAATTGAAATTGCAAGATGATATCTGACCAATAATCTTGACCCGTAATTTTTCCATATTCGGCATAAAATGGTTCCAGCATGTAGAGTCCATCCAGCCACATTTGGTCAGGATATCGATCTTTATGCCAAAAACCTCCTTGTTTCGTTCTAGGCTGCGTAGAAATTTGCTTCATTAATAAGTCAGCAGCCTTTTTGTATTTTTCTGTATTGAGTTCTTGGTATAAAAATAACAAAGCTCTCCCCGTCGTGATATTATCAGAATTGAATTCTGATGCTTTGTAGGTTCTTATGTCACCCGATGGACTAATAAAGCTGTTGATATTTTTTTGAATGTAGGTAAAGTATTTGGCGTCTCCAGTACGCTGATATACCCATTCTAAGGCCTTTAAAAACACGCCTTGCTCATAATCCCAGTTGGCAGGTTTCCCCAACTTCACTTGAATGGAATCTTGGTGCGTATGCATTAATGATTCGGCCATTTGGACTGAATAAGGTGTATTTTGAGCTAGGCCAACAAAAGACACACATAAAAACGAGCAAATTAATCCTATGTTTTTCATTACCGTAATTCCTTAATTTGAGAAAAATCCATGTCTGTGTAATCTTTATTTTCACCGGCCATTCCCCAAATGAAAGAATAGTTTTTTGTTCCTGAGCCGCTGTGAATCGACCATGGTGGCGAAATAATAGCTTGATGGTTATGAACCCACATATGTTTCGTTGCCGTAGGTTCACCTAATAAATGCAATACGGCATGATTCGGATCTACATCAAAATACAAATAAGCTTCCATTCTTCGGTCATGCACATGCGATGGCATGGTATTCCAAACGGAACCTGGTTCCAAAATAGTTAATCCCATGACCAATTGGCAAGATTGAATACCTTCTTGGTGAATGTATTTATAAATAGTCCGATGGTTTGACGTTTCCAAAGCCCCCATATTGACGGTGATTACATTTTCTTTTTCCAATTTTACATTCGGATAAGTTGCGTGGGCTGGACATGATAAAATATAAAATAAAGCTGGATCATTAGGTGATTTCGAACTAAACGAAACATTTTCAGTTCCTTTTCCTAAGTAAACGGCGCTTAATTTCCCTATCTCAAATTCCACTCCATCAGCTGTGACCTTACCTTGGCCACCTACATTGATGATTCCCATTTCCCTTCTCTCTAAAAAGAAGTTGGCTTTCAGTTTATCAGGATTTCCCAATGTAAGGGTTTTATTTTTTGGCATGGCCCCACCTATAATCATTCGATCATAAATGGAATAGGTTAGTTCAATTTGATCTTCCGAAAAAATATTTTCTATCAAAAAATTATCTCTAATCTGTTGGGTTGTGAAGGTGGATACCTCATTTCTACTCGACTCAAATCTAAATTGCATACGTATTAATTTTAATTTACAAAGCGATTATTAACCACTTTCTACTCAATTTCACTGTATCTTTGAACCATTATTTGCATGGAATGATTCCCGAAACCTCAAATTTTTATCTTGAATTGGATGCTCATCTTAGCCCATTAGGGTTTATAAGAGAAACGCATATGCAAGATAGTTTTCCCATTTGGAAATCGAAAGAAAATTCAATCATCATTCAAGGGATTTGTTTAGCTGAATTTAAATGTATGGATTCAGGAAAATTAATGGGGTTCCAACAAGATATTGTTAATCTTCGGGTGGATGGTTTTTCAGCCTTTCGGATTTGGGAAGATTTGTGGTGTTTAAAAAAGAATTGGATTTTAAATTTTTTGACATTTCGAATCAATAAACCCGTATCTATTTTTGCTCGAGACACTAAAGTGGTGATGTTAGAAGAAAAGGATGCTCGAAAATTTGCAGATAAAAATCATTTATTGGGCTTTTTAAAAGGCAAAACATATTTGGCTTGTATCGTTCCGCCCCACCGGCAATTTCGGAATATTCAATCTGAATTTGACGTAGATGGAAATCCACTGATTGCTATAGCCGTTTTTGGCAAGGACCGAGTTTTTAAAACAGAAGATGGCAATTCTCAAATTTCAGCTGAGTTGATTCAAATATGTACCGATCCTTCCGTTAGGCTTGTGGGTGGACTTACAAAACTAATTTCTTTTTATACCAACATACATCAGGTGGATGATGTGATGACCTATTCGGATTTGGAATGGAGTGGTGGGATGGCTTTTCAAAAAATCGGTTTTACAAACGAACTCATTACTGTTCCTTTGTATTTTGATGTATTAGAAAATGGAAAAAGGGTGCTTTCGAAAGACTTCAAATCAGCTGATGCCTGCAATTCAGGAAACATTAAATCTAGGCTTTTGATTCATGGAAAAAAATAAGCCAATCATTGTTGTTTTAGGTCCCACGGCTTCTGGAAAAACGGAGTTGGCCGTGGCTTTGGCACGATTAATTCAAGGTGAAATAATTTCAGCTGATTCTAGACAAATTTATCGAGGACTTACCATAGGTACGGGGAAAGATTTGGATGTATATCAAAATGGGGGAGCGCCGGTCAAACATCATTTGATTGATATTCTTGATGTAGGTGAACCCTATTCTGTAGCCCATTTCCAATTTGACGCATTAAAAGCGATTGAAAAAATTGAGCAAAATGAGAAGCAAGTAATTGTTTGTGGTGGCACAGGACTTTATTTAGATGCTCTCTTGCAAGATTATGAATTTTCACGCGTCACAGATTTTTCAGATGTGACGCTTAAATTAAATCGTGAATTTGTCGTTTTTGGTTTAAATCCAATTTCTGAAATTCGTAGGTTGAGATGTGCCCTAAGGTTAACGGATCGATTAAACAAAGGCTTGGTCGAAGAAGTAGAACAATTGATTGCAGATGGAATTGATCCCAATGATTTAATTAGGTTAGGTTTAGAATATAAATGGCTGGTACATTTAGTTCAAGGTGAAATCAATCGAGCTGAATTTGAACATGGTTTAACTATAGCGATCCAGCAATTTTCTAAGCGCCAAATGACATTTTTTCGAAAAATGGAACGCTCTGGCATTCCTATTCATTGGATTCCTGATGAACTTTCCTTGGAAAGCAAGTTGGCCTTCATCCAATCACGATTTTAATTTCAACAATTTTATTGCTTTAGGGTTGCATAAAAAGTATTTTTTGATTTAATTTGCATCCTGATTAAGGAATAGAGAGTTGTCAGAGTGGTCGATCGAGGCAGTCTTGAAAACTGTTGGCTGTTACAGGCCCGGGGGTTCGAATCCCTCACTCTCTACATTAAGGGCTTGCATTTATGCAAGCCCTTTTTTGTTTTACACATGTATTCCTAATTTTTTTACATCGCCGATTTTTGAAAAGCTTTTAATATCGATGAAATAATTTCAATCATTTTTGGTTAAATTTCGAATATGAAATTATACTTGATTCCCACTCCCATAGGCAACTTAGAAGATATGACTTTGCGGTCTATTCGAGTTTTAAAAGAGGTGGATGTTATTTTTGCTGAGGATACGCGGACTTCGGGCCAGCTCCTTAAACATTTAGATATATCCAAACCTCTTTTTGCACATCATGCGCATAATGAACACGTGGGAGTAGCTGGAGTCATTAAGTTATTAAAAGAAGGTAAGTTGGTTGGTTTAATTTCAGATGCCGGCACCCCAGGAATTTCAGATCCTGGTTTTTTATTAGTCAAAACATGCATAGAACAGGGGATTGAGGTAGAAACCTTACCAGGTGCTACGGCACTTATTCCCGCTTTAGTGAATTCAGGTTTTCCTTTAGATCGGTTTGTTTTTGAGGGATTTTTGCCTCATAAAAAAGGCCGACAAACCCGTTGGAAAGCCATAGCTGAAGAAGAAAGAACAACGGTTTTATATGAGTCCCCACATCGTTTGCATAAAGCTTTAGAGCAAATTATTGAGTTTATAGGGCCTGATAGGCCAATTATGGTGGCGCGCGAATTAAGTAAAATGCATGAGCAAATGGTTCGTGGAAGCGCTGCTAAAGTTTTATTATATTTTGATCAAAACCCTGACAAAATTAGAGGGGAAATTGTCATTGTCATTGCCGGAAAATAATGAGGAAATTTTATTTATACCTTTTTCTGTTTTTACCATTCATCGGAGCAGCCGTTATACCCACACTAAGCCCGCGCGCGCAGGTTTCTTTGGTCACGTTTGCCCCTGGAAAAGAGTTGCATGCGGCTTTTGGTCATGCTGTTATTTGGGTGAGCGATCCAGATCAAGGGATTGATCGAGCGTATAGTTATGGTACTTTTGATTTCAATACCGATAATTTTTACTTGAAATTTTTAAGGGGGACTTTACCTTATTCGATTTCATTTAATTCCATGAATGATTTAGTGTACTATTATTCTGAAATCGAAAAAAGAGGCATCCAAATTCAAAATCTAAAATTGACGGACCCTCAGAAAATGCAGGTTTTCTCTGCCTTAGAAATCAATTTACTGCCCGAAAACAAAAACTACCAATACAAATTCTTTTATGATAATTGTTCCTCTAGGCTTCGGGATATACTTGAAAATGCAGCTCCGGGCGCATTTAAATGGAAGAATTACAAGAGTCTTGAAGGTAAATCATATCGAGATTGGATGAACGACTATTTGAAAACTAATTCTTGGGTAACCTTTGGGATGAATTTAGCTTTAGGGGTTCCTTCTAATCATGTTGCCAATGCGTCTGAGTCATGTTATTTACCTGATAATTTAAATCTTTCGGTCCAACAAGCTGAGGTAAATGGACAAAAATTATCGGACGCTCCTTTTGATGTGTTTGTATCAAAACCATTAGAGCCAGAAAGTTTTGATTGGTTTGGCCCCATACCATTGTTGGCACTCATCAATTTGTTGATTATTTTCGTTTCCTTCAAAAAACGAAAAACTGAAATCTATATTTTTGACGTCATACTTTTTTCGATATTAGGTGTTCTAGCTTGGTTTATATTCTTTTTGGCCGTTGGTACTGATCACGAAGTAATGGCATATAACCCTAGTTCTTTGCTGTTATTTCCTTTGAATTTTCCTGCGGTTATATGGTTTGCGAGAAAAAATAGATCAGAGTGGTGGACAACCTATTGCCGAATTGCTTTTGTATTAACCTTGATTGGGGTTATTTGGGCCCTATTTTACTTTCCATGGATTGCTTTGGTAGGTTTGATGCCAATGATTCGATTATTTTTCTTTTCTCATTTTATTAAATATTCTAATGATTGAATTGAGGAGTGATACGTTTACTTTGCCTACTGAAGGAATGCGTGATGCGATGTTTTCGGCACCTTTGGGGGATGATGTTTTTGGTGAGGATCCTACGGTAAATTATTTGCAAAAAAAGGTGGCTGAACTATTTGGGATGGAAAATGCATTATTCTGTCCTTCTGGAACAATGACGAATCAGATTGCTATTTCGGCACATGTATCTAAAGGCCAAGAGGTTATCTGTGATGAGTTGTCGCATATCTATTTATACGAAGGCGGAGGAATTATGGCAAATGCGGGTGCCTCGGTTAAGTTATTAAAGGGTGATTTGGGCCGATTGTCTAAAGATCAAATTGCAAATGCTATTTCGCCTGATGATATTCATGCCTGTGAAAGTAAATTAGTTAGTTTAGAAAATACGGTCAATAAGGGAGGTGGAAGTATTTATACGTCTGAATCCCTTCAAGAAATAGCTGATTTTTGTAAAAATGATTCGATTCCATTGCACTTGGATGGCGCTCGTATTTTTAATGCCATGGCCGCGAGTGGCCAAAATCCTAAGCAATTTGGTCAGTGGTTTGATTCTATTTCAGTGTGTTTATCAAAAGGGTTGGGCGCGCCCATTGGCTCTGTTTTGTTGGGCTCCAATGATTTTATCAAAAAAGCACGTAGAATTAGAAAGAGGTTAGGAGGTGGTTGGCGCCAAGCGGGAATGTTAGCCGCTGCGGGAATGTATGCATTGGATTACCAGGTTGAAAGATTAAAGGAAGATCATGCGCGCGCCAAGCAAATAGGATTAGCCTGTGAAAATTTAGCTTGGGTTTCAGAAGTAATGCCGGTGACTACGAATATTGTCATTGTTAAATTAAAGGACGATTTCAAGGCAATTACTAAAGTGGCTGAATTAGATTCCTTGGGCATTAAATGTGCGCCTTTTGGTCCTCAATATATTCGATTTGTTACGCATTTAAATTTTGATGATGAGGCCTTGTCTCAATTTATTAAAATTATAAAACACTAATTAAAAAAGATATGGAACGTAAAGCATTTAAAATGTTTTTATTGCCCGGTTTTGAGGCGGAATATAAAAAACGTCATGATGAAATTTGGCCTGAATTGAGTGAGCTTTTAAAGGAGGTGGGTATTCAAAACTATTCAATTTTTTTAGATGAAGAGACGCTTACCTTGTTTGCGTATCTGGAAGCTAAAGATTTAGGTTTGTTAGACGGATTGCCTGCTAGATCCATTATGCAAAAATGGTGGGCTTTTATGGGGGACATAATGAAAGCAAATCCTGACAATTCTCCGGTCTCAGTAAGTTTGCCTGCTGTTTTTTACCTTCCATAAAATGAGAAAATACATTTTATTTCTATTGGTAATTTTTAGTTTTAATGGATTTGCTAAGCCAAAAGCCTCGGAAGTGCTGGCGAAATTACATCTAGCCAAAGCCTATTTCCAACAAAAATGGCCTGACGTTTCAGCTCCTATTCCTCGGCCAGACCGTATTCGGCCTTCTAATATTTGGACACGTGCGGTTTATTATGAAGGGCTGATGGATTTATATAAGATTGATCCCCAAGCGGCAGACCTGAAATATATGTTGGACTGGGCGAATTTCCACCAATGGAATCTACGAGACGGGGTCAAAACGCGTAATGCTGACAATCAAGCCTGCGGACAGATTTACCTCGATTTATTTGATTTTCAAGCAGACTCTTTGCGAATTTTACCCATCAAAGCGAATGTTGACCTAATGGTTAATTCCGCCAAAGCGGATGATTGGTCTTGGGTAGATTGTTTGCAAATGAGTATGCCCGTTTTTACACGATTGGGTGTTCGATTTTCCGATAACCGATATTTTGAAAAAATGTATGATTTGTATGCATTTACGAAAAATAAACATGGAGGATCTGGGCTGTATGATAAAAGTGCAGGTTTATGGTGGCGTGATAAGGATTTTGTTCCTCCCTATAAAGAACCGAATGGGGAAAATTGTTATTGGTCCCGTGGAAATGGTTGGGTATTAGCGGCCTTAGTTAGGACCTTGGAATTGATGCCAAAAAATTCACCTCATCGGGCTGAATATGAACAAGATTTTATTGCCTTAGCTAATGCGCTTTTGCCTTTGCAGCGGAAAGATGGCTTTTGGAATGTAAGTTTAAAGGATCCTTCGCATTTTGGTGGGCCCGAAGCGACAGGAACTTCTTTATTTGTGTATGGGATGTCTTGGGGGGTACGAAATAAAATATTGCCAAAGAAGAAGTTTGATCAAGCAATTTTAAGTGGTTGGGATGCTTTATCCACCTGTGTCCATCCCAATGGTTTTTTGGGCTATGTCCAAGGTACGGGAAAGGAACCCAAAGATTCCCAGCCTGTGTCATTTACTCATGTGCCAGACTTTGAAGATTTTGGGACGGGTTGTTTTTTATTAGCCGGTGTTGAAATGATTAAATATTTAAAACGATAAAATTATGCTTATGAAGTCTTTATACTGTGCCCAATGGCTCTTTTTTGTATGTCTTTCGTTTTTCTCGTTGGGACAAAAGCCCAATGTTATCCTCATTTACGTAGATGATTTAGGGTTTGGTGATCTAGGTTGCTATGGCTCAAAAACTATTAAAACGCCTAACATAGACCAGTTGGCTAAAAAAGGTCTGCTATTTACCCAGGCGCATACAACCTCAGCCACTTGTACTCCTTCTCGATATTCTTTACTGAAGGGAGAATATGCTTTTCGTAGAAAAGATACGGGTGTGGCGACTGGGGATGCGTCGGCATTAATTCCCGCGGGCCAACAAACCGTTGCGACTATTTTTTCAAAGGCTGGGTATAATACAGCGGTTATCGGCAAATGGCATTTAGGTTTAGGACCTGTTGGCGGACCAAATTGGAACGGAAAAATCGAACATGGTCCTTTAGACATTGGTTTTAAAGAAGCCTTTATTTTGCCTGCCACAGGTGACAGGGTTCCCTGTGTTTACATTGAAAATGACCATGTCCGAAATTTGAATGCTCAAGACCCCATTGAGGTTAATTACCTGAAAAAAATAGGCCAACAACCTACCGGGAAAGAAAATCCAGAGCTATTGAAAATGAAACATTCCCATGGCCATGATAATACGATTGTCAATGGGGTAGGTAGAATAGGTTTTATGGTGGGTGGCAAGCAGGCTTTATGGGATGACGAAGACATGGCTCAAACTTTGGCCAATAAAGCTAAAGCCTATATGGTTCGTAATCAGAAAAATCCTTTCTTCCTGTATTTTGCAACGCATGATATACATGTGCCAAGAATTCCTAATTCAAGGTTTCTGGGAAAAAGCGGTTTTGGGAATAGGGGAGATGCTTTATTGCAATTGGATGATTCAGTGGGCCAATTGATGAAAACATTGGATTCTTTGCATTTAACTTCTAACACATTAGTTATTCTAACCAGTGATAATGGTCCCGTGGTGGATGATGGATATATAGATGGGTCTAAAGAGAATCTAGGATTGCATCTACCAGCAGGTATTTTAAGAGGTGGGAAATATAGTTCATTTGAAGCGGGCACACGCGTACCTTTCATTGTCAAATGGCCTAAAAAAGTCCCAGTAGGCAAATCAAATGCCTTGATTTCTCAAATAGATTTTCTAGCGAGCATGAGTCAAATGCTAGGTTTGAATTATGATAATAATTCAGCTAAAGATACGAAGGCTAATCTAGGGGCATGGTTGGGGAAGGATAAAAAAGGCCGTGAGTATGTTATCGAACAAGCGGGTAATCTGGCTGTTAAAAAAGGCGATTGGAAATATATCAAGAATGGTAAAGGGGCAAAATTTAATGCTTTAGTTAACATTGAATTGGGGAATGATGTGGAAGAGCAGCTTTATAATTTGAAGTCAGACCCGAATGAGAAAGTCAATTTAGCGGCTGTACAAAAAGGAAAATTGGTGGAGTTGAAAGCTCTGTTGGAACTAGAAGTTAATAAATAAAAAATGGCCTTTAAAAGGCCATTTTTTATTTGAGTAGGTGTTATTAATTAATCGCTTTTTTTTGTTTAGCCATTTTTTCGATATCAGCCACTTTTCTAGGTGTGCCCGCTGAAATGTTTTCCGGGCCTTTTTCTGTAATCCAAATGTCATCCTCAATCCGAATACCAATGTTCCACCATTTTTTATCACATTTGCTGCCTGCAGGAATATAAATTCCAGGTTCAACGGTAATGACAACGCCTACTTGAAGCGTACGTGGTCCCAAATCATGTACATCTAATCCCAAATGGTGGGATGTTCCATGAGGAAAATAAGTTCTAGCTTCCATATCATTTTTGGCAATACCTAATTTGATTAATCCTGCATTGACAACTGCGCGTGCAGCGGCATCCACATTCGCCATGGGAGCACCTGCTTGGCAAGCGGCGATCCCTGCATCTTGAGCCGCCAATACGATTTCATAAAGTGTTTTTTGAGCCTCAGTGAATTTTCCATTGGCCGGAATGGTTCTTGTTACGTCTGCTGTATACCCATGATATTCAGCGGCACAATCGCTTAAAAGCAAATCGCCATTTTTGATCGTTTTTAAATTGGTTACGTAATGAAGTACACAAGCGTTTTCAGCGGATCCATTTATACTTCCATAGCCTGGGAATTCAGAGCCATTGTTCTTGAAATGGTATTCCATGATGGCTTGTGCTTGGAATTCTTTCATGCCGGGTTTAATGGAGCGCATAACATCATTATGGCCTAATACGCTAATTGAGGCTGCTTTTTTGATTAATGTGATTTCCTCAGCCGTTTTGATTCCACGTAAATCACGCATAATGGCCATAGTAGAACGCATGGCGACAGGTTTTTTAAAGGTAGCGATTAAGCTGTCAACGGTTCCAGCCATGCGCGACAGAGGGTCTTCTTTCGATTTGTATTTATTGAAAATTCCCTCAGTACGGAATAGGCTAAAAACCGAATCAATACTAGCCATTGGTAATGTAGTAGCTTTAAATTCCTCGTTGATGAATATATTTTCCATCTTACTTTTCGCTCTAAATCCATCAACACCTAAAATTTTACCAGTCCATAATTCTTTGAAAGGATCACGGTTTTGGATGAATATAAATTCAGTCCCTGTTTTACCCAAGAGGCTCACTGGTTGTTTGAATAATAATAAAACAGCATTCGGTTCTTCTAATCCTGTTAAATAATAGAAGTTTTTGTTTTGTGCATATGGGAAATCAGTATCGTTGCTTCGCTGACGTGTTTGTCCGGCAAAAAAGATACCTACGCCCTTGTCTGATAATTGTTTTTTTACAGCGGCCCTCCGATCGGCATGAAAAGATGCGCTTAAATAATCAGTTGGATAATCTTGTGCAATGCTACAAAAGCTTAATAAGATTCCAAAAAGGAATAAAAAGGTTGATTTGATTGTCATAATGTAATGTTTAAGTTTCAATTTATAAAAAATATATTAATTTGATGAGAAATGACTGAGATATAAGTGGGCAATTAAGAAGTAGCATTTTGGAAATGACAATGATATCAAAATTTTAAATCTAAATAGGTTTTCATTTTTATAATAAAAATTATTATGGCCATTTTTTTAATTGTAAAAGCATATTATATATTTGCTGTTATTATTTTTAGACAATAAAATAACTTACTATGAAAAATTCAATTATACATTCCTTGATTGTATCTGTTTTACTTTTAGCTAACTCGGCTTTTGCATCAACTTCCAATAGTCCAGATGATATAGTGGGAGTTTGGAAAACGGGTGAGGGTACTGCTATGGTTCGTATCTATAAGAATGGAGATAAATACCAAGGCAAGGTCGTTTGGTTAAAGGAACCAATTGATCCCGAGACGGGCAAACCCAAAGTAGACAAAAATCATCCCGACGAGGCATCTAGAAAAAGAGCAGTTCTTGGTTTAATTAATATTTGGGGATTTCTATATAAGGATAATAATACTTGGGACGATGGAAATATTTACGATCCCAAAAATGGAAATACCTATTCATGTACCATTAAATTGACTTCTCCAAACTCCTTAGAGGTTCGAGGTTACATCGGCGTTTCTTTGATTGGCAGAACGGATAACTGGACGCGCCAACAAGCCAAATAGGGGTTAAGGAGATACAAAATTTAAGGTGACGTTGAAGAAAAATGGATTTCCTAAATTACTTGAGAAATAATTTTGGTTATCATCTTTGGCATTGTAGCTTTTTGCTACATCGAATCGGTAGTTGTAACGCAACCCCGCTTGTAGGTTTAGCCATAGAAATCCGCTAATCTTTTTGTCCCACATGATACGAGGTTTAATTTCCCCTCGCTGTATATAAGCATTTTCTACTCCAGGAATATTGGCCCAATACTGATTTCCCTCCAATTCAAACCCCGCTTGCAATATATTGGAAGTGGAAAAATTATACCTCAGGTAAGCACGTGCAGGCAATAGTAATTCCATTCCCCATTTTTCATTGAATGTTTTGTTCCAAAATATAACGGGAACGTGAATGAGTTGACCCGCTCGATAAGTTCTTGCAAGGCCTGTTCCAATCATGTTTTTTTCAGATGTTTTCCATCCGTAAATGAGTGTAGCGCTTGTAGTAATGGCTTTTGATTGAATATCCTTGGCTCCGGCAAATAACCCGTTTACATCAGAACTTGCTTGAAAAATAATAAAATTCTTTTCGTTTAAAGGTTTAAACACCGTGGTATTGATGCCCGCAGTCACCAAGGAATTGGTTGACAATGAGTTGGCAAAAGAATTGATATTCGGATTGGCAACGGTGACATTACTTCCCCAATAACTAAGCCCCATTTGCCAAATAATTTTATTTGTTGAAATGACAGGGATATTTACCTGCGCTCTTATGGCATTTACTTGGTCAATATGAATGGTTTTTGGTAAATCTTTGTCATTGAATCGTACACTTGGCATGGCAAAGTGACCATTATTTTCAAATCCTAAACTGATAATACGCTGGGGAGTCTGATTTAATACTTTGACGCTACAAAATCTTTTTACTCCATCAGCATCGCCAAAATTACTATAATCAAATGTCTCTGTTGTATCTGTTTGCGAATAAGTAATCAATGTACTTAGGCAAAATATGAGCGTATGGATGATTTTCATACAATTATTAATTTTTTGTGGACAAATATAATATTTTATTGAATTTGTCGATTTACAATTATTACCCTTTTAAAACGAATAATTGAAAAAAAGGTTTAACCCTATTTGCCTAATCTTTTACGGATACAATGGAATAGTTTATTTTTAACCAGGTAGTCATCTTAGCATAATACCCTTAAATAAATCGTTGCATTCATTATTTGAACCGTGAGTGTGTTTTTATGAGTCGAAGTGTTTAAGCGAGGCCCGGATTTTCACCGGGCCGATTGCTTAAATTTTGGGAAGTGTTAAAACTTGTGGAGTCGGAGGGATTCGAACCCTCGTCCAAACCTAGAGTAAAATTGCCTTCTACACGTTTAGATTTGATTAATTTTCGATGTTAAATAGGTTCAAATCAGACCTTACCTAACACTTATTTACTGGGTACTAATCATTAATTAGTAAAATCTCAATGATCGACTCTGCATGTCGACGCCCAGAAATCCTCCTCGGCAGAGTTTGGAAGAGGCCGGACGATGGCAAATTGGCTAATCTATCAGATTAGGCAGCCATGGCATACTGTGTATTGCCAGCTATAATTCGAAGGTTTTTTTAACAGGAAATGCCTACAACTCCCGACGTGCTTACAACCAGACTGCTTAAGCTGTCAAAACCGGTCGACCCCATAAAAGTTGGACAAAGATACGAAATATTTATAAGGGAAGTGATGTCGTTGTTTTAATTTCATCCATCACAAATAAAGAACTTATATGAGCTACAGATGGCAGAACAGCAAGTTTTTCTTGGTAAAAACGGTTATAACTCTCTACATCTTCGCTGATCACATTTAAATAATAATCAAAGTTTCCTGAAACCAAATGACATGATATTACCTCAGGAAACTCTTTGATGGATTGCTCAAATTCAGAAAAATTACTCCTGTTTTGCTTTTCTAAGGTCACTTGGCAATGAAC
>JBIKRO010000123.1:0-5402 GCA_044349095.1 Aquirufa sp.
TTGTTTTCCGGGGATTGACTATCGCCAATAGGCCCATTGGGAAGCTTGGCGCCTTCGTTGCCACCACTTTGCTCAGGGGCCTTTTGATTCGGATTATTGGGCTTAGGTCTTTGTTGGAAATTAGGCCTAGGTCTATTCGGATCATTATCCCTAAACCGATTTTCATTCGGACCTTTTTTAAACCCACCTTTATTTTTTGACCCCCCGTATTTCTTATCCATCCGATCTAAATCAGAGTTTAATTGGGATAAGCTTAATTTTTCAATGACTGGTGCATCAGGATTAAGATCTTCGAATGATTCTGGGATAATACCTTTCTTATTTAAATCGATAATCTCTTGAACACGATCGCAAGAAACAGGAATCCAAATAGCCTCTTCCCCTATAATGCCAAACCACATCATTCTTTTGAAAATATCTGTTTTTTGTAGAACAGCTTCCCCTTTTTTCGTTTTTATCCGTCCCTCGATCGTTGGTATGCCTTTTAAAGCATCCATATAAGTCTCTAATTCATAATTTAAACAACATTTCAAACGACCACACTGGCCGCTTAATTTCACCGGGTTTAACGATAAATTTTGATAGCGAGCCGCTGCCGTAGTTACATTTTTAAAGTCGGTCAGCCATGTAGAACAACATAATTCTCTTCCACAAATCCCAATACCCCCTAATCTTCCTGCCTCTTGACGTAACGAAATTTGTTTCATTTCGACCCGAATTTTAAATTCGGTAGCCAATAATTTAATTAATTCCCTGAAATCAACTCGGTCATCCGAAGAATAATAAAATACGGCTTTAGTGCCATCAGACTGAAACTCAACATCAGAAAGTTTCATGTTCAATTTCAAATCTTGTATGATTTGTCGGCCACGGTACATCGTAGGCAAGTCGCGAGCAATTGCCTGCTCATGCTTTTCTAGATCCTTTTCATTGGCAATTCGAACAATATTTTTCAGGTTTTCGTCGTCTTTGATCGACTTTTTTAGCAACTGGAGTCTGACAAGTTCACCTTGCAAAGAAACTACACCCATGTGAATACCTGTTGATGATTCGATCATCACTGGATCTCCCGTATGCAAAATTAGTTCGGTGGAATTTCTAAAGTATTCCTTCCTTCCCCCTTTGAACTTTACTTCTACGATTTGAAAACGTTGAAATTGAGGCACGTCTAGATCGGATAGCCAATCAAAAACATTCATTTTATTGCAGGCACCCGTGCCACAACTGCCATTACTTTGGCAGCCTACAACTTCTCCTTCGACTTTTTTCGATCCACATGATCCTGTGGAGCACGACTTACATCCCATATTTTTATATGTAAATCAGCTTTTAATTCTTAAATCTAAGAACATCTAAGCCAATATCTCGTCTAAAATTTTTACCCTCATATTTTGCCGTAATAGCCGCCTTTTGCGACTTTTGAATGGCATTTTCTAATGTATTTGAGGTACCTGTAAAGGCCATTACTCGGCCCCCATTGGTCATTATTTCTCCATTTGTTTCCTTTGTTCCCGCATGGAAAATGAAGGCATCCTCTATTTTTTCTAAATTTGAAATGACATCCCCTTTTCTATAAGTCTCGGGATATCCTTCAGCGACCACCATGGTCGTAACAGCGTACTGACTTGAAATCTGTAAATTTTGTTCACTCAAAGTACCATTTGAGGAAGCAATCAGTAAAGATAGGAAATCAGATTCGATTCTTGGTAATACTACTTCAGTTTCAGGGTCACCCATCCGAGCATTGTACTCGATGACATAGGGTTCGCCTTCATGATTCATTAGGCCAATAAATATAAATCCTTGGTATTTAATTTTTTCCGCATGAAGTCCGTGCAAAGTTGGGTCGATCACTTTCGTTCTGACCAATTCCATAAATTTAGCTGTGGCAAATGGAACCGGGGAAACAGCACCCATCCCTCCCGTATTTAAGCCTTCGTCATTATCTCCAATTCGCTTATAATCTTTTGCCTCGGGCAAAACCACATAATTCTCGCCATCAGTTAAAACGAAAACAGAAAGTTCGATGCCCCTTAAAAATTGTTCAATCACCACTTTTTCAGATGCAGCGCCAAATTTGGAATCCAAAAGCATTTCTTCTAACGCTTTTTTGGCCTCCTGTAGACTTTGTGCGATAATGACCCCTTTTCCCGCAGCTAATCCATCCGCCTTTAAAACAATAGGCAAACTTTGCTCTTCTAAATAGAGCAAACCGTCTTGAATAGTTTCTTTTGTGAATGTTTTTGAGGCGGCGGTGGGTATGCCATATCGATGCATAAAATTTTTCGAGAAATCCTTGCTTCCCTCCAACTGCGCCCCATCTGAACCCGGTCCCACAATTCCTACATGCTGTAAGTCTGCTTGCGATTCAATGAAATTTCGTATGCCTCGAACTAAAGGTTCCTCCGGACCTACGATGACCAAGTCAATATGATGTGCACGTATAGCAGCGATAATTCCTTCAAAATCAGTGACCTCTAAAGCTAAGTTTGTGCCCACATTAGCTGTACCAGGATTACCTGGGGCAATAAATAAATGACTCAATAAATTACTTTGAGAGATTTTCCATGCAAATGCATGCTCACGTCCCCCCGATCCCAATATCAATACATTCATACTTAATGTTAGTTCTAATTCGCTAATTCACTTAAAAACTTGATTCGCATTAATCTAAGCTCTTCCTCATTTACATCCTCAATATTGCAGTTCTCTAATGCCGTCGCAATATTATCAGATTCCGCACTCATGAAATATTCGAAAATCTCATCCTGCTTATCAGGTTCTATTACTTGATTAATAAAATAATCTAAATTCAATTTGGTTCCAGAATAACAAATGGTTTCAATCTCTTGAATTAAATCCACCATAGAGATTTCCTTTTGCTCGGCAATGATATCTAAATCAATTTTCCGATCCACCTGCTGGATGATGTGAATTTTAATCTTTGATTTATTAACGGTCGACTTCACAACGACTTCTTTGGCCGTCTCTATTTCATTTTCTTCCACATACCGAATAATGGCGTCAAGAAATTGTTTTCCAAATTTCACCACTTTCCCCATCCCAACTCCATTAATCTGAGCCATTTCTTCCTGTGTCGTAGGATAAGTGGTTGCCATTTCCTCCAAAGAAGGGTCTTGGAAAATAACATAAGGAGGTAAATTCTTTTCTTTAGCTACCTTTTTTCGAAGATTCTTTAATAACTCAAATAAAGCATCATCATAGGCTTTTGCTCCTAATGCTAAGCTTTCCTCCGCATTTTCTAAATCAATAGCCTCTTTCTCATAATCATGGTCTCTCGAAAATGTCAACGGATGTGAATCTTTTAAAAATGCATGCCCTTTCTCCGTAATCTTTAAAATGCCATAATTTTCAATATCCTTCTCCAATAAGCCATAAATCAAAACTTGTTTGATGAACGAAATCCATGGGGATTTGACACTTTCTGGATTAGGTTCTTTCGCAGATCTTTTACGTAATTGTGGCTTTTTAGGATTTCCATCCTCATCTTCATCGTCCTCATCCTCTTCTTCTTCCACAATTTTATTCCAAGAAACTTCTTTCCCTACCCCAAAAACTGACAGCTTAGCCTGTTCATTACTAGTAATATATGGATTGCTTTTGCCTTCTAACACATCTGCAATATGCTCCGCCTCAAAATTTTCTCCTGTTTGTTTGATGGCTTCTAAAACCCAACTAACCTCTTGTTCAGCCTTGTAAGTGGGTGTTGGGTGCATACAATTATCGCAAAAGCCGCAATTGTCAGCCATGTACTCTCCAAAATAACCCAATAACTGTTTTCTTCTACAAACCCCTAGATTGGCATAATACACCATTTCGGTCAACAATAACTTGGCATTTTCTTTCTCAGATACCGCCTTGTCCTTATTGAATTTGTCTAATTTCAAGATATCATCGTACGTGTAAAACAAAATACACGTACCCTCTAATCCATCTCTTCCCGCACGACCCGTTTCTTGGTAATATCCCTCAAGTGATTTTGGGGCATCATAATGGATAACAAATCGAACATCTGGCTTGTCGATTCCCATACCAAACGCTATAGTAGCCACCATCACCTCCACCTCTTCATTCAAAAAGGCTTCTTGGTTAAACATCCGTACTTGCGGCTCCAAACCCGCATGGTAAGGAAGTGCTTTTACGCCATTGACCAATAATAAATCCGAAATTTCCTCGACTCTTTTTCTACTTAAACAATAGATAATTCCAGCCTTTCCGCTATTTGATTTGATGTAACGAATCAATTGCTTGTCAATATCTTTCTTCGATCGGATTTCGTAATACAGATTTTTACGATTAAAGGAAGATTTAAAAACATGGGCATCTTCTAAATTAAGCGTTTTCTGAATGTCTTGCTGAACTTTAGGAGTGGCTGTCGCCGTCAATGCTATGATGGGTAATTTGTCATTAATGGACTCAATGATCGTCCGAATCTTTCTGTATTCAGGCCTAAAGTCATGCCCCCATTCTGAGATGCAATGTGCCTCATCGATCGCAACAAAAGAGATATTGGCCTGCTTTAGAAAGTTTAAATTTTCTTGCTTATTTAGCGATTCAGGCGCGATATACAATAACTTAACTTGGCCATTAATCACCTCGCTTTTCACCCGATTAATTTCAGCACGAGTTAACGAAGAATTTAAAAACTGCGCATTGATGCCAAAGGCAACCATTTGGTCCACCTGATTTTTCATCAAGGCAATCAGCGGTGAAATAACGATCGCCGTACCTGGCAAGACAATGGCAGGCAGTTGATAGCAAAGGGATTTTCCAGCGCCCGTAGGCATTAATACAAAACTATTATTTCCCTTTAATGTATTTTGAATGATAGCTTCCTGCTCCCCTCGAAACTGACTAAACCCAAAGGTCTTTTTCAGTTCTTTACTCAGTAATTCTTTTGTTATAGTAATCGGCATATAGTTTAAGTCGGCTGAATTGTTTTGTCCTTTTGTTTTTTAAGATTTATTTTAAACCTTCAAAAAAAACCTTCTAATTTTGAAATTAATCAAAAATATCCAATCCATAGCAAAAAAGATTAGTAATTAAGGTTGAGTCCAATTTTATCACGAAATGTCGCTATGAACGTACATTTTAAATGGAAAAATCGACTTGAATGTGGTCAATAATTGACGCCTAACGCATTCTGTTTGAGGACTGTACTAGCATTTCATCTTTTCTTATGAGCCGATTGGCTATCATATTGGCCAGTAGTGCGACCACCATCGCATAAAAACCGAAGCCATAGGCTCCTTGGTTTTCCGGTTCAAATACTGGCATCGCTTGTTTGAAAATAATCCAAAAAGTATAGGCCATCGAACCGGCAATTAATAATGAATTTAGTAAGCCAAGGGTCATTTGGCGCACCCTATTTTTAAACGAAA
>JBIKRO010000057.1:0-17966 GCA_044349095.1 Aquirufa sp.
TTTATCGACGGGTTGATGATTTTTTACTTATTTTTGTGTTTTAATTGAATTTCAAGATATGTCTACATTTTCACGGACTACAGTAACGGCGGCTTTGATTTATGCGAATGGTCCTATTCATATTGGTCACTTAGCTGGCTGTTATTTACCAGCTGACATTTATGTGCGGTTTTTGCGTTTACAGAAGAAGGATGTGATTTTTGTTTCTGGGACCGATGAACATGGAGTTCCTATTACAATCAAGGCCCAAAAAGAGGGTAAGACACCTCAAGAGGTGGTTGACTATTATTATAAAGAAATTAAATCCTCTTTTGAGGATTTTGGTATATCGTTTGATTTTTATGGTAGGACTTCGGATCCTGTACATCATCAATTTTCTCAAGATTTCTTTTTGAAGCTTTACGAGGAGGGGAAATTTGTGGAGGAGACGACGATGCAGTATTTCGATGAGTCAGCGAATCAGTTTTTGGCTGACCGCTATATAACGGGGGATTGTCCATCGTGTAAGCAAGCAGGGGCTTATGGAGATCAATGTGAAAAATGTGGGACTACTTTGTCTCCGAATGAGCTTTTGAATCCTAAATCGATGTTGAGTGGCGCCTCGCCTGTATTAAAACCTACTAAGAATTGGTTTTTGCCCTTAGATCAGTGGCAAGGTGAGCTAACAAAATACGTTGATTCGCATCCAGAATGGAAGCCAAATGTGTTGGGCCAAGTGAAATCATGGTTGCAGGAAGGCCTCAGGCCACGTGCGATGACCCGAGATTTAAATTGGGGAGTTCCTATTCCTTTGCCTGATACGGAGGGTAAGGTGCTATATGTTTGGTTTGATGCTCCCATTGGTTATATGTCGATGACGACTCAGTTGACGCCCGACTGGGAAAAGTATTGGAAGGCTGAGGATAGTCAAATTGTTCATTTCATAGGCAAAGACAATATCGTTTTCCATTGTTTGATTTTTCCAGCAATGTGCATGGCTCACGGGGAATTCCAGTTGGCGGACCAAGTACCCGCCAATGAGTTCATGAATTTAGAGGGAGATAAAATTTCGACCTCTCGCAATTGGGCTGTTTGGTTGCATGAATATTTGCAGGACTTTCCAGGAAAACAAGATGTTTTGCGCTATGCATTGACTTCTTTAAGTCCTGAAACTAAGGATTCGGATTTTACTTGGTCTGATTTTCAGACCAAAAATAATTCTGAATTAGTAGCCATTTTAGGAAATTTTGTGAACAGGGCTTTTGTGTTGATTGATAAGAATTTTGACTCACAAGTGCCTATTAAGTGTTCGGAATCAAGTTTAGAATCAGATTTGAAGATTACCTTACAGGATATTCCGGCCAAATTAGATGCTGCGCTAGCCGCATTTAAATTTAGGGATGCCTTGGTGATTGCCATGGAGATTGCTAGGCTGGGAAATAAATACTTGGCGGAGACAGAACCTTGGAAAGTGATTAAGGAAGATCGAGAAAAAGCGGGTTCTATTTTGAATTTTGCGGTCCAATTGGTCGCGCAAGCAGCCATAGCCCTGGAGCCATTTATTCCTTTTACCGCTAAGACATTGAGGGAAGCTCTTGGGATGACTGAATATTCTTGGACTCACATAGGCGACTTTGAAATTATTCCGGCAGGACGTACCCTGAAAAATCCAGGTTTGTTATTTGATAAAATAGAGGATGATGTGATCCAAGTTCAAATTGATAAATTAAATAATACCAAAAATCTTATGGAATTAGCCGCTAAAACAGTTCCGCCAGGTAAGGAAACCATTGAATTTGACGACTTTGCTAAAATGGATATTCGGATAGGTGAAATTATTGCCGCTGAAAAAATGGACAAGAGCAAAAAGCTGTTGAAGTTGACCGTGAATGATGGAATAAAAGATCGTACCATTCTAAGTGGAATAGCGGAACATTTTAAACCTGAAGAGGTCGTTGGGAAGCAGGTAAGTTTCTTGGCCAACTTAGCTCCTCGGAAAATGATGGGATTGGAAAGTGAGGGAATGATTTTGATGGCTGAGGATGCGGATGGGTCACTTTCGTTTGTACAGCCGGATAAAAAGATTTGGAATGGAGCGACAGTAAATTGATTTTTACGCCATTTAATAAATAAAAATAAGGCCAGAAGAGACTTCTGGCCTTATTTATGTAACCTCTAAACCTATTTAACTATGAAAATTTATACAAATATAGCTATTTTATGGATAAAATATAAGTTTAGTGCAAAAAAAAATAAAAAGGTGTCGTTAAGAACAACACCTTTTTTGAATACCTCTAAACCTATTTAACTATGAAAACTACTTACAATCTAAATTAGAATACGACGATGGTATCTACTTGAGTCTCTGGCAAATTATTTACCGAAGTTTCAATACTTTTTTCCTCTTCTACTACAGCCCATACGACATTAATTGCTTTGGCTGATTTACATATTTCTTTTATCCATATTAACGTATTGACATCCGTAATATTATCTCCCTGAGAAATAATAGTTTTGATCGTTGCGTTAAAGATGGCTTTATCTTCTTTGCTTATTTTAAGGTAATTTTGATTATTTTTTTGATAATCCTCTAATATTGAAATGGTTAGGCTGGCAGACGAAGTCTTAGTTCCTGAATTTTCTTTTAATATTAATGTTTGAATTACTTCTGAAAGAGTTTCCCTCTTTGATGACACGATGGCATTTGCATCTTTTCCTGTCAAACCGCTTGCTTGTACTGTTGGGTTGATTAATCCTAAACCTAGTAGGACGCTAATCACTGTTATTTTACTGTTCATTTGTTTTGTTATATTTATATACTAAATCAACAATACAAATTTATTGCATTTTTTTAATATTGCAAAACTTTATTTTAGACAATTTTTAGTCGATCAAATATGTATATTCTAAAATTAACACTAAATTCAGTATATTATTAAAGTATATTTTCGATTAACCAAATTTAATTTTGTTAAAATTATTAAATGTTTTGAATAATTCTAATATCAAAATATTAAAATAAATCAATAGTTCTTTAAATAATACAACTATTGGTTAAATTTATTCATTGTTTGTTGGATTCCTTCCAAGCAAAAATTCTCGATTATTTCAGAGCTGCGGTCTAAGACGAATGAAATTTGGTCTAATTCTTTGGTTTCGAAGTTGCCTAATACGTAATCTGCCTGTCTTCCTTTCGGAAAATCACTACCAATCCCCATGCGCAATCTTCCGTATTCTGTCGTAGTTAAGGATGCTTCTATGCTTTTTAATCCATTATGTCCTCCATTAGATCCTTTAGGTTTTAGTCGAATGGTTTCAAAAGGCAAAGCGATATCGTCTAGGACGATTAGCAATCGGTCAATTTCTATTTTTAATTGTTGGCTCCAGTAAAGAACTGATTTACCACTTAGGTTCATATACGTATTCGGCTTTAATAAATAAATGGTCTTTCCTTTGAGTTTATAAGACGCGATGGAACCGAGGCGATCCGTTGAAAATTTAATATCCTTTTGTCTGGCCAAATAATCGACAGCCATAAACCCAATGTTATGTCGCGTGAAAAGATATTCGGGGCCTATGTTACCTAGGCCAACAATCAGGTAATTCATGGAATTGATATTATTTTACAAATTTAGACATTACCTTCGTTAAAATATTTTGTTATGAAAAAAATTGCATGCATTACGGGTGCTAGTTCAGGAATTGGACGAGAAACAGCTTTAGTTTTAGCTGAAAATGGATATAAATTAATTTTATGTGGAAGAAGAAAAGATCGTCTAGAGTCTTTGCAAAAGGAAATTTCGGTTGATTCCACTATTTTGATCTTTGATGTTCGTGATTTAGGCCAAGTCCAATCTTCTTTTGCCACTTTATCAGATGATTGGAAAAATATAGATGTGTTAATTAATAATGCAGGTAATGCCCATGGACTTTCACCTATTCAAGATGGTGACGTCGCCGATTGGGATGCGATGATTCATGGAAACGTCAATGGTTTATTATATGTATCTAAATCCGTTATCCCTTTCATGATTGCCCGAAAGCAAGGTCATATTATCAATATTTCATCGATTGCTGGTAAACAAATTTATGCCAATGGAGCTGTTTATTGTGCCTCTAAAGCAGCTGTTGAGGTTTTATCCCAAGGCATGCGCATTGATCTAAATCCTTTCGGCATAAAAGTTTCTAATTTGGCTCCCGGTGCCGTCAATACCGAATTTTCCGCTGTGCGGTTTAAAGGAGATGTGGATAAAGCAGATGCGGTTTACAAAGGTTTCGAGCCGCTTATAGCTAAGGATGTAGCCGAAGTTTTAAGATTTATGGTGATGGCGCCCGCACATGTCAATTTATCAGATGTGACTTTATTGCCCACCGCACAGGCTTCTGCCAATTTGATCAATCGCATTTAAACTAAAGAATTAAGCTTAAAACGATTAAACTCGTTGGCGTGTCGCTTCAAAAATGACAACTCCCGTGGCAACAGATACATTTAAACTACCTACTTGGCCACTTTGTGGAATGGCAGCTAATTCATCCGATTTACGAATCAATTCATCTGAAATTCCATCTTCTTCTGATCCTAATATGATGGCTAATGGCACCGTTAAGTCGCAAGTGTAGATCGATGTTTTTGTTTTTTCCGTACATGAAACAACTTTCAATCCGGAGTTTTGAAGGAAATCCACCGTTTGAATCAGATTTTCCTCTTTACATACAGGTATAAAATTTAACGCGCCTGAGGACGTTTTCATAGCATCTGCATTGATCTGAGCAGCTCCGCGAGCTGGAATGACAATGGCATGTACACCCGCACATTCTGCCGTTCTGGCAATGGCTCCAAAATTACGGACGTCTGTAATTCGATCTAAAATTAACACTAAGGGTACCTGTCCTTTTTCGAAGGTAGTGGCGATCACATTTTCTAGTTTGGCATAATGTATGGCCGAAACAAAAGCAATCGCTCCTTGGTGATTTTTTCTTGTGATTCTATTTAACTTTTCTAAAGGAACTTTTTGGACTTGAACTCCTTTTTCCTTAGCCAAATCTAATATTTCAGCATTACCCAATTCCCTTTGGACTAATAAACGGTCTATTTCTTTCCCTGATCTCAAGGTTTCTAACACCGATTGTATTCCAAATACAATTTCTTTGTTATCTGTTTGAGGGGTTGTAAAATGCCTAAATGGTCTTTTAAATGGGGGTCTTGATTCGTTTTCTTCTGACACGTCGTTTGCTGAAATTTCCGACAAAGGTCGGCAATATTTTTTATAATTCTTTATGCTTGTCCAATTTCACAAGAATCAGCCATTTTTCTAAAAGTTAAATTGATTCTAGTTCCTGCGATTTTTTTACTTTTGGGCAAAGCATGTAGCCAAAATTCTTGTGTCTCCCCCCGCATATCCAATACGCATCCTGAGTCGAGAATTAGGTCCAATTTAAGGCCTTGAGTTTTATGTTTAAATTGGAATTTTCTCGTGGCACCCAAACTAACTGAAGCGATGCTGCTATTAGGGCTAATGCTTTTTTCATTGTCACTATGCCAACCCATTCCCTCAGATCCATTGTGGTAATAATTCAAAAGACATGCATCATATTCAGATCCAGTGAGCTTTTCCACGCGTAATTTAATGGCTAACAGGGTAGGTGAAAATGGTAACGCAATCTTCGATTGGCCCGAATAGCGGTATATGAATGGTTTTTCTGCATACCAAGCAACCTTTCGATCTGTGATATAGGTCTTGCCAAATAGCTTAACCACATCTTGCTGCCATTGTATTTCAGTAGATAAATAGGAGAAGTATGCCTTTACTTCTTCTGTCGAGAAAGCAGTGGGATGATAATCGACCAGGCCATCGCAGGGCAACAAGTTATTTTGGTTTATATTTCCAATTTGTAATTGCATGTGGCAAATTATGAAATATCAATTAAAATCTTTTTAATTATCCTTAACTTTGCGCTTCAATTAATTGAATATGTACAAAACTACTGAAATAGCCTCGTCTGAAATTGCTTCAGATAATCCCGTTCACCAGCGACTTCTACATCCATATCAACATGTGAGTCATTTGGTCCATGGGAATGTATTGGAAATCGGTTGTGGTACAGGTAGGGGAGTAGGCGTTTTAGCGGATAAGGTTTCTGGATATACAGGAGTTGATAAGAATACTGAATTAATGGAATCGTTGGGTCAAAAGTACCCTGATTTTACTTTTATTGACATGTTTTTGCCACCACTTCAGGATTTGCCTGATAATCATTTTGACTTTGTGATTACTTTTCAGGTCATTGAGCATATTGAACCCGATTCATTTTTTCTGGCCGAAGCGGCCCGAGTATTAAAACCTGGGGGGAAATTGTATTTGACGACGGTCAACAAAAAATTCTCGTTGACTCGTAACCCATGGCACGTGCGTGAATATTATGCGGACGGATTACAGCAACTCATGGAAAAGCATTTTTCTAAAGTTGTCACCGAAGGTATTCATGGAAACGACAAGGTCATGAAATACTACGAAGAGAATAAAAAGTCGGTGGAACGAATTACCAAATTTGATATTTTTAATTTACAATATCGCCTTCCAAGAACTTGGTTACAGGTTCCTTATGATTTAGCGAATCGCTTAAGCCGCAATTCATTATCAAATCAAAATAACTCTTTAGTCAATTCCATTCAGGTAGATGATTATTTTTTATCGAATGATCCTGAAAATTCACTCGATTTCTTTTATACTGGAATTAAATAATTCATGGAATTTATCGATTCAAATATTGAAGCGTATTCTCAATCATTTTCAGATCCTGAAAGCGCTTTATTAAAAGAATTGAATCGAGAAACACATGCCTTGATTTTACAGCCTAGAATGCTTTCAGGGCATCTGCAAGGCCGATTTTTATCGCTTATTTCTAAAATTTTACAGCCAAAACTTATTCTTGAAATAGGTACCTATACGGGTTATTCCGCATTGTGTTTGGCGGAAGGATTAGCCGAAAAAGGCCATTTAATCACCATCGACATCAATGAAGAGTTGGAAACTTTTGCACGTTCATTTTTCAATCGATCTCCATATGCTGCTCAAATCGATTATCGAATTGCAGACGCAAAAGATGAAGTAAAGAAAATTGATGTACCTATTGATTTGGTTTTTATTGACGCCGACAAAAGGAATTATGCCACTTATTTTGATTTGGTGATCGACAAGGTGCGTTCTGGCGGACTCATTATCGTCGACAATGTTTTATGGAGTGGTAAAATAATTGATTCAACTGCCCAAGATAAATCAACGGTTGCCTTGCGGGATTTCAATCAAAAATGCCTAGATGATGTTCGCGTTGAAAAAACGCTTCTTCCCCTTCGGGACGGATTATTGATCCTTAGAAAAAAATAATTAGGGGATTAGCTTTATTTTTTGCCCTATTTTTAAGCTTGGATTCTTAGCCAAATTATTCCATTTAATTAAATCCTCTGTTGAAATCGAGTAGGTCTTCGAAATTCTAAATAGTGTTTCTCCGGCTTGCACAGTATGTATTGTATGTTTTATTTCAGAGGCATTGGAGGTTTCTACGTGAAGCTCGACTTCCGGTTTTTCGACCACTTTATTTTTGCTTTCTACCTTCACGACCTCAGATTCCGATTTTATACTGATCTCTCTAGAATCTGCGGGTGCTATGATAAAGCTATTTCCTTTTTCACTCGTTGTGATGTTGCGCGCCGGCTCTTCTTCCTTCGTTTTTTCAATAATGACAATATTATTCTCTTTTTTAGGCGCATTTTTCGCCTTTTTATCTAACTGTTGGGATATCACTTCCAACATAGGAACCAGACGCTTCACTTTTACCTTTTGACCTAACATGATCATCGTCTTCATGTCAAATCCATTTAATTTAAGAAGCTCGGGCAATTTCATTTCATACTTACTTGCGATCGACGAAAGTGTTTCTCCCGAAATGACGGTGTGGGAGCGGGTCTCAATTTGATCCGACATGATCGCCGCATTTTTTGATTTCTTATTTGGACTTGGTTGATATAATTTACTAGAATCAACAGAAGCCGTTAAAATTTGAGTTTCTATGGGTTCCGTAAAAGGCTTATTGGTATTAGAAACAAAGGTCTTGATATTGCTTGGATGGTAAAGTGTATATGTTTTGCCACTCGGTATCCAATCTTTTAAAATCCAAGCATTGTGTTTTTTTAAATCATCGTATGATAATTGAAGTGAATCCGATAACTCATATAAATTTCTTCCCCCCGTCGTTTGCATAGTGACCATCGTATTTTCTAGGTCAATGTTGGGTTCGTTTTGTAATTTGTCTTCCCAGAAATGTTTGTAGGCTAAGAAGCGAATCAAATACCAATCGGTCGAGGAGTCAACTTCTATTTCTGTTTTCCCTTTCCAGTCTTGAGCGTAATTTGTCTTTTTTAGCGTTCCTAGGCCCATTCTATAGGATAACAAGGTACTTAGCCAATTATCCAACACACCGTTATTTCGAGTAAAATAGTTGACCGCTCCTTTTGTTGATTCAATAATATGCCTTCTTTCGTCTATTTGTTTATCCACCTTCATCCCTACGTCGATCGCCGTTTCAAGTTTAAATTGCCAATATCCTACAGCTGCAGAAGTGGAAACAGCATTGGGATTTAATGTACTTTCTTGGACACATAAATATTTGAATTCATCAGGGATGTTTCCCTCTTTCAAAATGGGTTCAATTAAAGGGAAATAAAGCCGCATCTTGGCTAATAAAGCTGTTGAATAGCGCTTGTTGGCCCCCAACATATTGAATTCTTTATCAAAAATGGGTTTGGCGGAAGCGTGAATGATTACCTTAACATTCCCTATGGATATCGTATCTGGTAAATCCTTGTACGCATTTGCGTAAAAAGAAATCGAAATAAGCAACAAGAAAAGGTGGATGATCCTATACAAATTCTTCAGGATATTGTGTTCGCAAAATTACCAAAATTATCTAATTAAACGGCATTGACCCGATTTTATTGCCCCTAGATATTTCTTACCTTTGGGAAAAAATAGGAATTAAATGATTTTAATAAACGATACAGTCATTAGTGAGGATGTGGCAGATGAATTTTTTGTCTGTGATTTAGCTAAATGCAAGGGTGCTTGTTGTGTTGAGGGTGATATGGGCGCGCCATTGGAAGAAGAAGAATTAGCCATTTTAGATCGAATTCAGGAAGACATAAAGCCATTTTTATCGGCCGATGGTCTCGCGGAAATAGCCAAACAAGGTAATTACATTAAAGAAGAAGATGGAGATTTTTCTACCCCCATTATTGCCGGTCGGGAATGTGTGTATGCGCTTTATGATGAAAAGGGTCACTTGAAATGTGGCATTGAACAGGCCTATTTTGCAGGTAAAACCGATTTCAGAAAACCGATTTCATGTCATTTATATCCCATTCGGATTCAAAAATTAGCTGATTACCAAGCCTTAAATTATGATCGTTGGACAATCTGTTCCGACGCCTGTTCGCATGGAAAAGAATTAGGCGTTCCTATCTATAAGTTTTTAAAAGATCCATTGATTCGGAAATTTGGCACCGCTTGGTACACTGAATTGGAAAAAGAAATAGACGAAAGAAAGCTCGATTAAATGAAAAATCCGAATGCGTTTGATGATATTTATGCCTTAGTGAAATTGATTCCCTATGGCCGAGTGAGTTCATATGGGGCCATTGCAGCTTATTTAGGAATGAAAGGGGGAGCTAGAATGGTAGGTTGGGCGATGAATGCTTCGCATACGGATACTGAAATCCCGGCTCATCGGGTAGTCAATCGCAATGGAGTCTTAACTGGTAAGAACTTTTTTGGGGAGGGTGTAATGCAAGATCGCTTGGAATCAGAAGGTCTAGTGATACAAGAGGATCAAATTATTGATTTTCCTAAGGTTTTTTGGGATCCTATGATTGAACTCCTTTAATCAATTTTATATAGAAACTTTTTTCCTCCTAGTCCACTCATCTGTCTTTTAATTTGAGACGTTCTTCTATTAATGTAATTGGAAGGATTTTCTATTGAGAATCGTATGGGATTAGGTAAACAAGCAGCAAGCTTAGCGGCTTCTGTGGTGCTGGCCTCTTCGGCCGAGTGATTGTAAAAGCGCCTGCTGGCTGATTCTACGCCAAAAGTCATTTTGCCCGTTTCAGCTACATTTAAATACACTTCCATGATGCGTTTCTTTCCCCAAACCAGTTCAATCATTAGCGTAAAATACACTTCTAGTCCTTTACGAATATAGCTTCGGTCTTGCCATAAAAATACATTTTTGGCCACTTGCTGAGATATGGTACTTGCTCCTTTGATTTTCTTGCCTTTCATGTTGGACTGAACGGCGCCCCACATCGACTTAAAATCAAAGCCATAATGATCAGGGAACAGTTGGTCTTCAGAGGCTAAAATTGCTAATGGGTAATTTTTAGAAATTTGTGAATATGGCGTCCATTGGCTATGAATCTGGCTTGGTTTCCCTTCCGACATCGCGTCGATCTTCCGGCTGGCCATGGTAGGTGTAAAATAAATAGGTACGAATTTTAATAAGACAATCGCAAAAACCGTGGATAGCCAAATATAAAATAGATAAAGCCCCAGTTTTCTAAAAAAATAAGCAAAGCTCCATTTTTGATTTTTCTTACGTGGATTGTCGGTCACGTTGTCAAATTTAGACGACCCAGTTTTTGATTTAAAATCCTTATTAAATGTGACTCTTTTAGCCATGAGCTATAAAAAATATTTAAGTTTAAATTTACGACTAAAAAATAATCAAACAATAAAAAGGTCAGCCGCTAATTTATCAGCCATCAATGCTCCTGTTTCAGTCAAAATCAAGTGACCATTAGAAACATGAGCCCAATCGTTATTTTGCCATTTTTTGAATAAATCATTAGGGGCCTGAACTTTTAATTGGCTAAACGCCTGTTCGATTTTTGAACATTCAATTCCCCATTTGGTTCTCAATCGGGTCATGATGTATTCATTGATTTTATTGGCCTCCGTTAAAATTTCAATTTCTGCAGGGATCGATCCCTCGTTAATCGCTTTCGTATATACGCCATTTTTAGCCACATTCCATTGCCTTGAAACTTGGTTAAAGCTGTGTGCAGAGGGGCCAATTCCCAAATAGGATTCTTGGTTCCAGTAGCTTGTATTATGTTTCGAATATTGTTGGTTTTTGGCAAAATTCGATGTTTCATAGGCTTCAAAGCCCTTCTCTGCTAATAATTTCCGAGCGAAAGAGAATTTTTGCGATTGGATTGCCTCAGGTAATTCTTTGAAAACTCCCTTTTTCTTTTGTTGGCCAAATACCGTTTTAGGTTCTATGGTTAAACTATAGGCTGAAATATGATTGACTTTTGTGTCCACAGCTTTATTTATATCCAAGGCCAAATCATGAAGGTCATTGCCAGGTATTCCATAGATTAAATCAATGCTAATGTTATCAATGCCTATGTCTTGAGCTTTTGAAATGCATGTTAGCGCTTGTGCCGATGAATGATTTCGATTTAAAAAGCGAAGATTTTCCTCTCGAAAAGATTGAATTCCTATACTAAGCCGATTGACCCCCAGCGTTTTAAGGTCTGACAAATAAGTTGGATTTAAATCCTCAGGGTTAGCTTCTAACGTAATTTCTACTTCATTTTCGACGGAGAAATACTGTTGAATCGTATCCAATATTTGTTCTAATTCTACCGCAGAAAGTAGGGAAGGGGTACCTCCGCCAAAGTAAATGGTCTTCAAACCTTTATCACTTAAATAGTCTTTTTGAAGGGCTATTTCTCGGCAAATGGCATTTACTAAATCCGATTTATAAGCTGTATTCGTACTAAAATGAAAGTCGCAATAGTGACACGCTTGATGACAAAACGGAATATGTAGGTAGAGATGCAAGATTTTTAAGGTTCAAAAATGAGGCAACTTAATTGGTCTGGATTCAACATGTCATTCGCCAATGATTGCAATTGGCCAGCCGTAACTAAGTCGATTTGCTCAAATAACTCTTCCAAGGTTTCTATTTTTTCACGGTCTAACAGGTTTTTGGCCATCATTAGCATGAAATTGAGATTACTTTCTTCAGCCATGGCCATTTGGCCTTTCAACTGAGATTTTATTTTCACTAACGCAGATGCTGAAAGTTCTCGGTCCTTTAATTTATTGAATTCTTTATGAATTAATCGAATGGACTTATTGACCTGATTAGGCTCAGTTCCAAAATAAATAGCCCAAAATCCCGCATCCATATAACTTGTAAAATTAGCTTCAATGGAATAAACCAAGCCGTGTCTTTCTCTAACGGACACATTTAAGAGCGAATTCATGCTGGGTCCACCCAATAAATTGATCAACATAAAAAAGGCCAATCGATTAGGATTTTCAATCGCATACGATTGTTTGCCAATAGCAATATGGGATTGAGTTAGGCCTCTTTTCGTGATTTTCTCCACAGGCACCATTGCGGGCGGAACGATCCGATTGATATGCTCTTTTTTACTTTTGATACCTCCCGCATGTTTTTCTGCCCATGCAAAAACTTTCTCATGGGGTAATTTACCGATTGAAGAAATGACGATTCTTGACGTATCTAAATTTCGGTCGATAAACTGATGTAAATGGCTTTGAGTGAATGATTTAACTGTTTCTTGAGTGCCTAAGATATTAACTCCCAAAGGATGATTAGGAAATAATAATTCATCAAAATCATCTTGAATCGCATCTTCTGGTGCCTCATAATACATCGACATTTCCTCTAAAATAACGCTTCTTTCTTTCTCAAGTTCTTTCTCAGGAAACGTAGAGTTAAAGGTTATGTCAGTAATTAATTCGAGCGCCCTTTCGAAATAGGGGGTTAAAATGGACGCGTGAAAACAAATTTTTTCTTTGGTGGTGTACGCATTTAATTCTCCGCCGATGAGATCTAGGCGGTTAATGATCTGAATATTGGATTTTTTTTCAGTCCCCTTAAATGCTAAATGTTCCCAAAAATGGGCTAATCCCTGTTCTGAATCTAATTCGTCCCGACTTCCGATGTCCAACATGATGCCTACATGCGAAATTTCAGTATGTAACACTTGGCGATGCACAATCGTTATTCCATTAGTTAAGGTTTTTATTTGAATTGAATTCATAAAGGGGTTTTTACCAAAAAGATCTTAAAATTAATTAATTTTATGTCCAATCACTCATTTTTCTTTGATGTCTCAAGCCTCCAAGGTATTAATTATTCAAACTGCCTTTTTAGGAGATGCGGTTTTGATTACGTCTTTATTGGAGAAAATACGCTTGGAATCACCCAATACCTTGGTTCATTTATTAGTCAGAAAGGGATTGGAAGGTATTTTCAAAGCCTATCCATACAGTCATTTAGTCCAAGTATGGACTTATGACAAAAGGAATAAACTGAAATCTTGGTGGTCTTTGAGAAATGATTTTGCAAATGAAAAATTTGACCAAGTTTTTATAGCCCAAAGGTTTTTTGGGATGGGCCTTTTAAGCATTTCCATCGGCGCCAAAAAAGTTATCGGTTTTGATAAAAACCCACTTTCCTTATTTTTCGACGAAAAAGTTCCGCATGAATTTGGGCAAGGAAAACATGAAACGGAACGAAATACTGAATTGTTGGCTTCATGGCTGGGACCTCTGCCGCATAAGCCATTTTTGAACGCTAGCCATTTAAACAATTTTCCAGTCGATTTGCAGCCTAAAAAATACCTTTGTATTTCTCCAGGTTCGGTGTGGAAAACCAAGCGATTCCCTGTTCACAAATGGATCGAATTTATTCGTTTATTGCCTGCAGATCAGGAAATAGTCTTAATGGGATCTGCGGCTGAAAAACATTTGTCGGATGAAATTGAAGAAGCTTTTATGGGATCGGGACGCTACATCAGCAATGCCTGTGGTCGATTTAATTTACAGGAGGCTATCGCTGTATACCAACAAAGCCTAATGAGTTTCGTAAATGATTCAGGTCCTTTGCATATATGTTCAGCCGTGAACACTCCTACGGGAGCTATTTTTTGCTCGACGATTCCAGCTTTTGGCTTTGGGCCTTTGGCAGAACACAATAAAATCATTGAGGTGAAGGAGAAACTCGCATGTAGGCCTTGTGGGGATCATGGAAAGAAATCATGTCCAGAAATTCATTTTAATTGCGCAAATTCAATTGATGTGAAAGAAATGCTCCAAGCCTATCAGGCCTTTTTAGCCTCTAGAAGCAAGTAGATAAAGCACTGCCATTCGAATGGCCACCCCATTTTCTACTTGGTCTAAGATGATCGAATGAGGCGAATCTGCCGCATCAGAGCTTAATTCCACACCGCGATTGATCGGACCCGGGTGCATCAAGACGATTTCTTTGGGTAGCTCATCCAGCATTTTCCGAGTGATTCCGAATGTTTGTGCGTATTCGCGTAAGCTCGGGAAGTATTTAATTTGTTGGCGTTCCAATTGTATCCTCAACACATTTGCGGCATCGCACCAAGCTAAAGTACTTTTGACATCATGTGAAACCTCGACGCCTAACGATTGAATATGTTTCGGAATTAAAGTGCTAGGGCCACAAAGTCGGACTTCCGCCCCTTGTTTTTTAAGGGCATAAATATTGGAAAGTGCCACTCGGGAGTGTAGGATATCTCCGATAATTGCTATTTTCTTACCTGCTAAATCACCGAATTTCTCACGCAAGGAATAAGTATCTAAAAGTGCTTGAGTCGGATGCTCATGCGTACCGTCACCGGCATTGATGATGTTTGCTTTAATGTGTTTAGCTAGATAATGGGGTGCTCCAGGACTTGAATGTCGCATGACAATCATATCCACCTTCATCGCTAGAATGTTGTTGACCGTGTCCAATAAGGTTTCTCCTTTCTTAACTGAACTTCCAGAGGCGGAGAAATTGATTGTATCGGCTGATAATCTTTTTTCGGCTAGTTCAAAAGATAATCGGGTGCGGGTAGAGTTTTCGAAAAATACATTGGCAATCGTGACATCACGTAGGGAAGGGACTTTTTTAATCGGCCTATTGAGGACCTCTTTGAATTCCTTGGCCGTTTTAACAATTAGGTCAATGGATTCGGCATCTAAATCTTTAATTCCTAATAAGTGTGGCGATGTTAACATATTTCTTTATTGGGTAATTAACCAAATTTTATCTGCTTCATGTCCTTGTTCAGTCCATTCCACTAACACTTTTTCTGTGGTCAACGTATTGACATTTTTGCCTACATAATCTGGGTGTATTGGCAAGTCTCGACTATAAATTCGGTCGATGAGTACGCAAAGTTCCACTTTGGCTGGTCGGCCAAATGCGTTTAATGCATCCATAGCCGCTCGAACCATTCGGCCAGTGGCTAGCACATCATCGACTAAAATAACGCGTTTATTTTCGACTAAAAAGGGTATTTCGGTAGAATTGGGTGATAAGGGATCTCCTCTTCTAAAGTCGTCGCGATAGAATGTCGCGTCTATTTTCCCTAAAGCTGGGGGATTTTCTAAATGCTTGCTTAATTCAGCAGCAATTCTTTCTGCAAAATAGATGCCTCTAGGTTGTAAACCTAAGATAACAGTCTCCGTTCCGTCTATTTGATTTTCAATGAGCTCTTGGCATAACCTTGAGATGGTTATTTCCAACAATGGGCTTGATAAAATCAGCTTGCGAGTCATTGCTGTAAAGGTATTAAAATTTTCTGAGCAATTATTAATTAAATATTGTCTCGTTTAAATCAAATAGAGGTAACAACTGGTCTTTATCTGAGATAATCGGGTTTTCATGGGTCCAATCAATGGCTAAATTAGGGTCATTCCAACGAATTCCTGACTCAGCTCCTTTGTTCCAAAAATCGGTACATTTATAGACAAAAATGGTTTCTTCTAAGGCGATAAACCCATGCGCAAATCCTGGGGGAACATAAAGCATATTACCCTTATCTGCATCTAATTCATATTTTTCATGCTGACCGAAGGTAGGCGAGCTTTTGCGTAAATCTACAATCACGTCGATTACTTTTCCCGTCATGCAGCGTACTAATTTGCCTTGTGCATGGGGGTCTTTTTGAAAATGCAATCCACGAACAACACCAGCGATGGAAAAGGAGTAATTATCTTGAACAAAATTTTCTGAAATCCCGTTGGCCGAAAATAAATTTTGGTTGTAGGACTCATAAAAATGTCCTCTTTCGTCAAAAAACTTCGTTGGCACACATTCAATTACTCCAGGGAGTTGGTGTTTAATAAATTGCATAGAATCAGGTAATTTTGGCCAACCTTTGTTTGATTTTGCTTGGGAAAGACCTTTATTTGTGTCAAAATTATTGATATTTAGGCATTAATACAAAGCCTTCTTTTCAAAACGACATGAATTCAATTCAATTAGTTCAACAAATCGAATCAAAGGGGTCTTTTTTATGCGTAGGCTTAGATTCTGATCCTCGATTAATTCCATCAAATTTCCAAAAAGAATCGGATCCCATTTTTGCTTTTAACAAGGCGGTAATAGACGCCACAGAAAAATATGCGGTGGCTTATAAACCCAATATTGCCTTTTATGAGGCTTTGGGGCCTAAAGGTTGGGAAAGTTTACAGAAGACGATGGATTATATTCCTAAAAATGTTTTTACCATAGCCGATGCGAAGCGTGGGGATATTGGAAATACGGCGTTGAAGTATGCGCAGACATTTTTTGAGCCTGTGTCGAGTGGGTTTAATTTTGATTCCATTACCGTAGCACCCTATATGGGAGAAGATTCGGTGACTCCTTTTTTGAGCTTTGAAGATAAGTGGGTGATTTTATTGGCTTTAACTTCTAACCAAGGGAGTCAAGATTTTCAATTGCTCCGCGATGAAAATAACATACCTCTGTATGAAAATGTAATGCGGAAGGCGATGGAATGGGGTGGGGCGGACCAATTAATGTTTGTGATTGGCGCAACAAGAACGGATTATTTGAAGCATGTTCGGCAGATAGCTCCAAACCACTTTTTTTTAGTTCCTGGAGTAGGAGCTCAAGGAGGAAGTTTGGAGAATGTGGCTAAGTATGCCATGAATTCGAAGGTGGGTTTATTGGTCAATTCCTCTCGGGGCATTCTATATGCAGGAGATGACACGTCGGTTTCTGCGGCGAGAGAAGCAAAAAAGATGAAAGATGAAATGAGTACATATTTAGATCAATATTGGATAAAATAAATTATGGAACTAGGCATAGGGACACCCGCATTATTGTTTTCAACGGTTTCATTGTTGATGATCGCTTTTACCAATCGATTTATGTCGATGGCCTCATTGATCCGTGGCTTGCATGAAAAGTTTCAGCAGAACCCTGCCGAATCCATTTTGAAACAGATACGAAATTTACGTTTACGAATGTCCTTGATTCAATACATGCAGATCATTGCCATTATAAGTTTGATTTTTAGTGTGATCTGTATGTTTTTATTGTTTATGAATGAGCAATTGATTGCCCGTTGGTTTTTTGGATTAGGTTTATTGGGCATGAGTATTTCGTTAGGCTTGAGTGCGTGGGAAATTACGATATCGACTAAAGCCCTTGAGGTTGAATTGTCCGATATGGAAGATGTTCTAGGGAAACATCAATAATTTAAAATATATACTAATTGTATTTTAAAATATGAAATATTTACTATT
Source organism: Aquirufa sp. (assembly GCA_044349095.1). Lineage (GTDB taxonomy): Bacteria > Bacteroidota > Bacteroidia > Cytophagales > Spirosomataceae > Aquirufa. The sequence continues at coordinate 17,625 of JBIKRO010000057.1, forward strand.
TTTGTGTACAAAATTGATGTAAAAACCGAAAGGTTACAAAAATACTACTTAGGCGGATTGAATAAAGGCTCGGAATTTTTCTGAGTCTTTATTGTTTTAGGCCTTTAGTACAAGAGCGGAAAGCGGGGGTAGGTTGATGGATATGGAGAATGCCTTTCCTTGCCAATTGATTTCTTCGGTCATGACGGCGCCTGAAATAGGATAATCGCTACCACCATAAATTCCTTGGTCTGAATTGAAAATCACTTTCCAAACGCCGGGCAATGGCACCCCAATTCGATAGTTTTCTCTTGGAATAGGCGTTAGGTTGAGAATGACGATGATTTGTTGCTTCGCTGTTTC
>JBIKRO010000058.1:0-17827 GCA_044349095.1 Aquirufa sp.
TAGAGAAAGATTAATCTTTAAGTTATTATTCCAATGTCATATTTTAAAATACCCTAGGAGTTTGTGGATAAGGAATAAATGCTTCAAAAATCATCTCCAAACCACCAGCGACAAACTGGGTAATAACTAAAATAATAGTACCTGAAATGAGTGCAACTGCCACATTCTTGTTTTTGATTTCTTCGAATTCATTTAAACCTTGGGTTAGCCAATTAAATAAAACAAATGAAATGGACACTATTATACCTGAAACGACTGTACTTACTACAAAAAATCCAGTAATGGTATAACTTGCTCTTCCTAGGATTTCTTCTATTTGAAGACCCATATTCATTAATCGATTCGTGAAATCGACGGCAGGTTGTAATGCAGCATTGACCATTTTGCCTACAGAAAACAACACAAATGATAATAATACTCCAAACGCTATATTATCATAGCGAATTTCCATTTTGTCTAAAAAGAGCTTTTTCATTAACCAAAAAACAAAAAAGCTAAGTAAGATTCCGTAAACTAAGCCTAAAACGACTTCTAATACGCCTAAATAAAGTGCAATGGTGTTCATAGTTTATACTTGTTTAATTTGTTATAGCAATATGCCACTTATCCATATCTGAAATTTCTGGTGATAATTCTCCTGGTTTAAAGCCGGGAGCTGTGGTTTCCCACACTAAATATTTACGATTTGAATTCCCTACATACTTTCCTTTCATTGGTAAATCAATTCCCAAAATACAATGTCCATACTCTTCACTAATTAACATAGCTACGGGGTATTTAAATCTACTCAATAACTCGAAACATAATAAAGACCTTGTATCGCAATCCCCCTTAAGATTATGCAAAAATTCATAGCCTCCTTGAATCCCAAACTTTATATTTGGCAAACATTCCTTTCCGTCTTTATGATATTGAATCAAGAATGAACTACCACTTTCTTTAATTGCTTGTTGGCACGACTGATCATGAACCAATACATATGGTATTGTTTGAATAGACGTAACTATCGCTTCGGCAAATTGCTGTCTATTCCATTGATTTGCCGTATTTAAACTATCAAAAATATGGGCATAGGCATCAATGGTATTTTCATCCTTTCGTACAAGTTCTTGATAAACCTTAGAAATGTCGTCTGATTCATATTTATCCCTAAAGCTAAGTGATTTGTCGAATTCAGGATAAAATGTGAAATACCTGCCGGCTAATTTATTCACTTCATAATTTTGCCAATTGCGAACATGGAGTAGAGAATCACCCATTCTGAGGATTTTATTGTTTTTAATAAATTCATCTTTTTGGCTATCCTCATAGGCCGTGTTATTATTCCCACCGAATAAAAACCATAGCGCCATAATAGCAAGTAATCCTAATGCTAATCCTCCAATTAAATTAAATATTCGCTTGAGTAGACCAAATCCCGAGGAAAAGTAATTGAGCAATACCCAAATAAAGGTTACAATAGCTAGAAATTTAAGTAAGCCATATTGTTTGCTTATTAAAGCATATACTAGTAATAAGAGTAATCCAATAAAAATAAACTTGCTAAATGAGCTCCATTTTTGATCTTGAATTGATGATTTCGATTTATAAATGTCAATTGGGGAGGTTATTTCATCTTGTTTACTTGTTGTTAGGTTAGAATAGCCAACGAAAAACCGTTTAAATGACCAAACTATATAGATGATCCCTGCAATCAATATTAATGGAAAAAATGCGCTACTAAAAAACAACCAAATTAATAAACTTATGACAATGAGTGAAATCAAGAAATTCTTTTTCTCGGTTTGGAAAAATGATAAAAGTCTAGGATTAATTGTTTTCAAATTAATCGTATCATCTACAAAAACTTTTTGATCACTTTCTATATTGTGATGACTAATTTGAACTAATCCTTTACTATTTATTGGCGTTTTTCGAACTAAATCAGGTGTTGTTATTTGAATTTTTCTCAAAAAATATGCTGTGCCTCTGACAACATAATTTTCAATATCACTTAAATGAACCTTTTGAATAAATTGTACTTCATTAATTAATAATCCATCAATGTCTTCGTTAAATGCGACCTCATCATGACTAAGTCCTTTAAATCTGACCTTTACATTAGGTAATGTACTGGAATATTCCAAGTAAGGATTTTTACGTTCTAATTTTGGATCAAATTCATCTAGAATTACCGCATTACTTATTTCTATTTGCGATAATAGTACATCATTTACCTTCTTTGAACTTGTAGACAATTGGGTCTCATCAAAAGCCGACAACGCTTTTAAATCACCTTTTACCCAAACATATATTGTTTTAATGGCCATTAATGCTGTTCTATAAATATACGTTTTTTGAAGCCTTGTACATTGTAAAATTTATACTTCTGCGTTGCCCCATCATCAATATTAACTAGATAAACTTCAGCTGTGCAAATTCCATACTTTCCGTTACTCAATGCTTCAAAATCGATAATGTTTTTACCATAGCGCATGTTTTTCAAAACCACTTCTTGTTTCGCATTCAAAACTTCCACAGATTCTTCTAAATCCCTACCATTTATACTTAATCTGATTTTATCTCCATCTTGTCGGTTTGAATCAAAAAACACGAGCTTATAATTTCCAGGAGGAACGACAAATGTGGTATCTGAATATTTGTTTTTTTGTGATTTGGCTAATTTGTCACTTTGTTCAATTTTTTCTTTCCCAGTCGGTATGTCTAATTTTTTGTCGTTTTTTAAAGCATCTTTGTTTGCACTATTCCAGACATTGCTCGAATAGCTTAGGCAACCTTTAAACAAAAAGAGCAATAGGAATAGGAGTCCCAACATTCGTAATATTGGCCATAAACATCCAGATCTCTGAAGTAGAGGGATATCAGCTTTTGTATATAAACCAGGCAAAAATGGCAATGCCCATGAGAAGCTAAACCAACTCATCACTAGTCCAAGACATCCTATTCCCGGCTGAACCGGTGAACTTGAAATAACTTCTGATTTAATTTCTGCAATGGGTTTGGGGTCGACAATAGGCGTTTTTTTTATTATCACTGGTTTAGGATCGCCCACTTTAAAATACAATTCACCGACGATTTCCCCATATGCAAAGCCGTCCTTGACTAATGAATAATTAAATACTGGATTTTTAATATAGCATTCAGGTCGATAAACAGACGTTCGTAAAAAATCAACGTTGTTAAAATATACCTTGTTAAATTGGATCGCTAGTTGGTCTTCTAAGGTAGCATGAAAATAAATTGATTTTTTCATTTCGACCAATTTCGATTCCCAATCTTCATTGGGGATAACCCTCGCATCTGTTATATTAATGTCCTTGTAAAGGATAATATCAAAAACTCGTATCGAATTAGTGCGTTTATTTGTTGAAATTCTGGTTAATACCTGATTGTCAATGTGCTCAGGACCCCTAAAAAGGGCAATAACATGTCCATAGGCAAAAAACGAGTCATCCACCTTTTTATCGTAATTCTCCTGCGTTACATGTAAACTCATGTTAATTCATTTTTCAAAAAAGTATCCATTTGATTTTTTAGAGCTACTTTTTCTGGTTTCATTAACGTAACACCCTTAAATGGAGTTTCTCCCGCTATATTCAGTCCCTCTATTTTTGTGATATTAAACCCTTTCAAAATTTGGTAAATTTCTTTTGTGGACTTTTCGTATTCATACTTGATGAAATCAACTGTTGCAAGCTCTAATTTATTATCCAAATCTGATTCAGAAAGTACCATCTTGTATCTTAAATAGAATGGATATATAAATAGAAAAATTAAACAGCTAATGAGAATTAGGGCCATCACAGCTTGATGGTTTAATAAATGTTGAATACGATAAATACCAAATTTGCTATATTTAATGGAAAGGGTCAACTTGATTAATCCAGATTGGTATTCACTATTCAAAGCTTCAATTTTGACAGGTAAGTTGGCTAATTCTTGCTGATGTAATAATTCCCAATCCAATAATTGTTTGGTTAGAATTGATTTATCCACGAGGTAAAAGTCCTTGTGAAAAGAATCATTAGCTAGATTAACTTCATTTTGAATTGCGTCAAGCTTTGATACGATGCTGGTACGTTCATTTTTGAGTTTAAGTATTTGTTTTTTATAAGCATCAATCTGTCTGCCATATAATTGAGGATAAGACTTTTCATAGTTTAGGATTATCTCCTCACCATGTAATTCTTCGAGCTTAGGATAAAACAACATACTTAACCCTAAGGCTAATCCACAAAAAATACTAAACGCAAAGGCAATAATGTAAATTATTCGTAAGATGATACTTGCAATCAATTGTGATTTCTCTGGCAAATCATCATATTGTTTGTTTTCGACTTCTATTTGAGTGATTCCGACTATGATTTTCTCATTGAAAAGTCGCTTTTGTTTGTTTTTAAAATAACTAGATTTTCGAAATCCTGATAGCAAAATCAATGTAATGGAAACATAAATAAAAGTAAAAAGAATACCCGTTAAAATACCAGCTATCCAACTGAATGAAATAAAATAAAACAAAATGATTGCTCCTAAAACAAAGATGGCTAATTGAATTTTTATCCAAATTAGAATTCGATCAACTATGGACATATCATTTGCATTTGGCAGAATTTTTCCGCCAAATGTCAATGAATCCACAATTAAATAGTTCAGAAGTTTCAAAATGAATTACAAGAATTTTTCGGGGTTCTCTTTAATGTCTGAATTAACTTGTTGGGCCCAACTCTCGTTTGCACCCTTCGCAACATCAGACATAGCTTCTACTTGTAAATATTGGTATTCTACAACGGCTTTATTTCCTTCCACATGTGGTGGGAGTTCAATAATACCTGACTTAGCAAGAATTATTCTTTTCTTATTTTCTGATAAATAATCATATGCCCCATGTGTTGTCATGAGTTTAAAGAAAATCGGTCCCGTTTCAATCATCAAAAGTAAGGCCATGATTAGATAAGGAACCCAGCCCCCGATCTCATGCGAAATATGAATACGTTCTAATAAACCATCTAATTGGTTTTTACGTTTAATGTTTTCTTTCTTTAACTCCTCCCGTTCCGATTCGATGTTCTGGACTTTTTCACGGTAGATATCAGCGTTTTTTTGTAAACGAGCTAATTCTGGTTTTGCCGATTCTACAGATTGTAAACGTTCTGCTTCTAACTTATCTAAGCTAGCTTTTTTACTTCTATATGCAGGACCCATGCCTACTGAGCCATTAGCCGTTTTTCCGGCTGCTTCATCGTCTAAGGCCTTCATTTGATCTTTTAATTCCAGTCGTCTAAGTTCAAAGTAATCTTGTTTTTCCTTTAATTCTTTTTCCGTTTTGTCCAATTGATTCTTCCAAGTGACTGCTTTTTTATTAATAATCATATCTGTTTCAGCATTTAACTTCTCTAAATAGGCATTTTGCTTGCTTTGAAGTTCGGCATCAATTTCAGATTGCATGATACGTATTTCTAAAGGAGCCGACATAGTAACACCGATAATAACGGCCATTATTATACGTGGAATTGCATTGACCAATTCCTTAAAAGAAATACTATCTTGACCGTCCCCTTTTCCAGTTGATGAAATAATAAATCTGTCTAAATTGAAGATCATCAAACCCCAAATGATACCTCCTACTATTGAGCCTATGACGCTTCCTATAAATATGGTATTATCAATCGCATCGCCCTTGGGAGAGAAAATTGTGTAAAATGCATATCCTGCCGAAAGTGCTGCGAGAACTCCTGTGGCTAAGACAATACCTCCAAGACCTGCATATTTTGAGTGATCCGAAGGAGGACAATGTTTATTCAATAATTCGACATCAGCACCTGCACAATTCCATAGGAACCTAAGAAAACGGCGATTCCCCGTACTTTCGTGCATCGAATTAGTTTCAGTTGTTTGTTCAGTTACCATAGGTTTGTAATTAATTTGGATTAAGTTTTGATAAATCAAATGGTTTATTCGCGGCTAATTCGCAATTGTTTACATGTAATTTAGTTGGGTTATTATAAATTTCTTGTTGCTTAATTCTTAAATCTTGTGATCGAGCATGAACTATTTTTTTAGGGATAGTTGCTAATTTAATAGGAGACTCAATTACAAATTCTGGGGTTATTTCGTTTTTGATTAATAATCGAACTTGCTTAAATTGAAATGGTGACCACTGAATATTCCAAATCCAATTTTTCCACAATTTTTCTTGTGGAAATACTAATTCATTTTGGAAAGATTGTGAATTGTAAGACGAAAAACGAATGAATATAAATGGAAATGCAAATAGGCAAAATTTAAACTTGCTAGAAACAAAAACTAATTTCATTCTTAAAAAGGTTTTCTTAAATTTAATGAAATACTTCGAAATGTAGAAAAATTGTAGGGATTTCTTATTTTTCGGATAGTCATTGCAACTTTTTGCTAATTCATATTTATAAGATGGTGCCTTACTAAGGTGTAATGGAATAATTAGTTTTCGTTAAAAATTATCCAGTATTTTAAATTTAGTATTAAATTCCTTCAACTGGGCTTTAGACACAATGCCTTTTTCGATGAATTCATTCCAGTCTTTAAGGATCATTTGATTTCTATTATAATTCTCAAAAATCTCATTGAATTTAAATTGTTGGTCTAATTTATTGTATTCTGTTTCGGCTAAATTATTTGCATTTGCATGATAGATTATTGAACAAAGTAAATATCCATGTGCTAAATTAATCGTTGCTGCGTTGACATAATTTTTAATTACTATTTGTGGTAAATTTAATTGTTCTATTCGATTAATAAAATTTAAATTGAACAATAAACTTAACTGAGCACTTAAATCATTTGAGGTGCGAATTCTATCTTTTTTAAAGTTGGTTTTGTTCAGAAGTATTTCATATCCAAGCTTAAATAAGGTATCTAATGGCAGCTCATCTTTATTTATTTTTTGATTTATTATGTTATATATTGTAGAGTCTACATAAATATCATTTTGATTGAAAAAATCTATTGATTTTTTTTGCCTCTCTATTTTTGCGTTTGTTTTTTGATTTTCATTTTGTATTCTGATTTCATCTTGTTTTGCTCTTTGAGCCGATCTTTCCTCTCTAACTTTTTTTGCTGTATTTATTTTCTCACACTCTATTTTTTTTTCTTTCAAAAAATCTTCTTTTGGTTCTAATTTCAAATCATTGAATCTTGTAATATGGTCCTCTTGTATTATGAATAAAACTGGATTTGATTTGTCTAAATTTTTCAATCTATCGTTGTTTATAATTTCAAATTTGTTTTGAGTGTTCAATATTTTTTTTCCTATTATATGAGCCTTAATTGTCTCTTTTTTATTGTTAAATGAAATTTCAATGGTTTTGCCGATTGGGAATTCATTGTTTAATACGAACACTTCATTTGAGATTGCTAGGCTGTCTGATTGGACAATTAGTTGACTTTGTAATTTAGATATCTCACATGGGTCTTGAATTCCTTTTTTGTCTAAAATCTTTTGAATTCTTTTAGACCTTTGACTAATCGAATCTATAGAAATTATCTTTTTTCTCAATAATTCATTTCTAACAATGACTTGAGGGATTTCTAAAATAAAATCCCCTTGCAGTTTATAATTATGAGAATAATTATTAGAAATACCATCTAAAGTAACTCCAAAAAATAGGCAAATTTTATTAAGATCATTTATATAGCTTACATTTTTATCCTTGTTTTGATTATTTATTTTGTAATGAAAATTATATGATTTTTCAAATAAATCATTAGTGGATGATATGGCATTCTCAGAAATGACATTTTTTAAAGTTGGATTTTTGCCGGCTAAAAAAAGCAGTACTTCTGTAGAACTATTAATTGCCGAATTAAATATGATATTATCATTTTCTATGTTTTCAGATCCATTAAGTAAGCACTTCTCAATTATATTTTTAAAATGAGAATAATTGAATATTTCATATAGTTTTTTATGATTTTCAATTATATCTCTTTTTGCAATATTTTTAAAGTTTTTATTATGTTCATAATTAAAATAATGAAGTAAATTAAAAGAGGCAAAAAGCTGCTCAGCTTTGCCTTCAAAAGCATTTTTTACGATTGTATCCTTTAAAGTAGTAAACTCATGATATTCTGCTTCTGAAAAAGAGTGATTGAATCGAACTTTATCGTAGCTAAAATTTAATGAATTTGCGATTAAGAAATACATGCTTTTGTCAAAATATGTATGGTTTTCTTTCTTTACGAGAGCTCTTAATTTTAGCAAGTCTTGCAAAAGAATTGTGCAATCATTCAAGCCCATTCTTTCGGTTTTTTTAAAATATGGATATATAAAGTTCAATAAATCATTTTTGTATATTTGATTGGGAAATTGGTTTATGATAGAGACGAAGATATTTTTCTTTTCCTCATAATTAGTTAGTTCATTTTTAAGATTACTTGATAACTCTAAATAAGATTTAGCATTTATTACTCGGCCTCCACTTTTTTCTAGAACTTCAATTTTTTTGCCTTGTTCTGCAATTTGCTTTTTGAGTTTTTCGACTACGTCCTTTAAATCATCTAAATATTTAAACTCGGGATTGAATTCTTTCGCAGTATTAATTAAAGTTTCTGCTTTATCATAATTGCCCTTGTCGTTTTCATCAACAGCATTTGCGTAGGTATTTAAAACTGCTGATGAAATATTTCCATCAGGAATTAAAGGTTCGGTGAAAGGCATTGACAAGCTTGATGAGACTGCTTTTGCAAGTAAAGTTTTTAATGAAAGCCAGTTGTTCAAATTACCCACTTTTTTTTCACTAAATTTTATATTTCCTGTACTCACTTCAGTAAGTCGGGTATTGATGATCAGTGAATTATTTAAAATGAAAATATCACCTATCAATAGATAATCTACACCAAGCAATTTTCCCATTTTAACACTTGTGTTTTTGTCAAAAGATGATGATTTCTGTAGATTTTGTTCTTTTATAATTTTGTTTATTTGTGTTCTTTCTACTAATTGAAATCTTTTGTTTGACACGTTGGATTCAATATCAGATATTAACATGCTGCTCATAGCTTTACCTAAACCATCGTATTTTGAGACTCCCGATATGTTATCAAAATCAACTATCGCAATTCTAACTACCTGTGCTTTCAAGTAAAAACCTAAAACCAAGAAAATGAATGTTATTATGTATTTTTTCATATTTTTTTCTTTTTATTTTATGCAAAGAGAAATGATTCTTGGGTAAGAATTACCACCATCTAATAATTTATATCTATAATAATAAATATTTTACGGATTTTAATGTGATGAATTAAAATTTTACTACAATTGTAAATAAAAATAAACTTATAAAATGAAAAGTAATATCCTAAATAAAAGTATTCAAATCACTTTGAATAATGTATTTCAAACGATAGGTTTAGACAATGAGGAATTTAGTCTTGAAAAATACAGGAAGATAAAGTCAAAAAATACGGGTTCTGGAATAGCCTCAAAATTGGGAATTAACGAACAGATGTTGGTGGAGTTTGAGGAGGCGATTAAACAATTTTATGCGCATCAGGGCGATTCAGATAAAAACCGACTTTCATGTTTACGGGCAGGTCTTTGGTTGGAAACGATTACGAAAAAATTAACTATTCCGTTCGAATTTGAATCAGCTCTGGGTACTGAGGAGCTTGCCATTAAACAAGTAAGGGCGCTTGAATTAATCATTCGAGATGTCATAACCGAGCAGCTGGGTGGTTCGGAGAATGTCATTCTTAAATTAAAGGAATTATTTAAGCAGGATGTTATTGATAAATGGTTGAAGAGTGCTGATGAAACAGGCATCTTGAGTGGAACGACATTTAGTGAACTATCCAATGTGCTTTTGGATAAAAATATATTTAAAAGTATTGAAGAAATTTTTCAATCAACTTCTATTGAAATTTCTAGGTCCGCCCGGGAATCATTACGATATATTCTAGAAGATATTCGGTTAATTCGAAATGCGATAGCCCACAATAAGAAAGTTTCGCTTGTCCAAATCGAGGCCTTGAATGAGTACTACAAGACGATTTCAAATATTGTCGCACAGGCGAGTAAAACAGAGGTTGACCCTAAAAGGTATTTGGATCTTTCTAACTCAAATATGGAATCCTATTTGAGTACTTTGAGAGAGGACAATAAAGAAATCTCCATTTCGATTAATCAAATTAATGAGACTGTTACCGACATCAAATCTGATACGACCGAGATTCTTCAAGATTCAAAGGATAATAAAAAAAGAAATCTATTGATTATTGTTGGGGTTCTTATATTGATTTTGTTGGGGGTTTCTACTTTGTATTTACTGAATCAACAAAATTTAAGCACGACTGAATTGGGAAGTGATTTAAAGGAAGTGAAGAATATTGTAAAAGCCGATGGAGAAATTAAAAATATGAATAGTTCGGCAGATTTGACAGCCACTAAAAATCTGAATAATAGAACAAAAAATGCCAATGCGAAACGAATTGCTATTATATATTTTGAAAATTCGGGAGGGAATCCCAATCTTGAAAAATTAAAGAAAGGCTTAGCTGACATGTTAATTACGGACCTTTCCAATATTAATATGTTGTCAATTGTAGAACGGAGTCAGATAGAAAATCTAATCAAGGAGCAGAAATTAAATAATTCTAAGAGTTTTGACCCAAGTACTGCTTCAAAACTTGGAAAGTTGTTAGGAGCTCAAATTATTTTAACAGGAGGCTATTTTGAAATGATGGGAAGCCTTCGATTAGATGCCCGATTTATTGATGTAGAAACGGGTAAGATTTTAAAATCTGATGGGGTGGATGGACAAACAAGTAACTTCTTTAAAATCCAGAAACAGCTTGCCTGGAAAATAATTAATACGCTCGATGTAAAGGTTTCACCCGAAGAAAAGAAATTGATGCAAGAGAATGAAAAGTCAAAAGCTTTGTCGTTTGAAGACGCTATTTTATTCTCCAAGGCTCTTGATTTCAATGATATTGGAGATGATGCAAAGGCGAAGAATTTGCTTGAAAAAGTCGTTTCAAAATACCCTGATTTTGTTCCTGCTAAAAATCTCATTTCAAAAATGAAATAAATGAAAAAGTTATATCTTTTTCTTCCATTAAATAACGTTTTCAAAGTAGATGCTCAAGTAACTAAAATTGCAATTTTAGACCTTGATAATGTATTGGAAAATCGCAGATTTTCAAGTTTTGGGAAAGCAATGAGCAGTATGCCTATAACCGATATTGAGGCAAAAACTATACTTAGTCAAACTAAAACGGAATTTTCCTTAAGGAGTGTTTCTAGACTTCGTTTAAATTTAAACAAACCCACATTTCACCCGATAACTTTTCTCGGATGATATAGAAAGTTCGTTGGAGGCCAACAAATCTTCTTCGGGTTGGAATTTTTAATCTCAAATGAATTGACCTTTAAATAAGATTTTCGAAATTTAAATGGTGTTTCATGTAATTTTGGTTCATATTTTCTTAGTTCTAATTGATGAAATTCACTTTAAATCACTTTTGGGTATTTATTGGATTCATTTTCTTTTCGTGCCTAAAAGAACCCTATCGTGCTCCTATTTATGTCAACACTAGGGAGGCGAATGAAATAAAGGCCACATCTGTTAAACTTCATGCAGATGTCCAAAGTCCTGATGCGGGTGAAATTACGGATCGCGGATTTTATTGGACTGCGAACGATAGCGCTGCTACGGTTTTAAAAAACAAAATAAGTTTGGGTCCTGGAAGCGGCGAATTTACTTATATGTTAAAGAATTTGCAGGCCAAGAAAGCCTATTCATTTTTTTCGTATGCTATTTCAGATCGCAATAATGGACAAGGAAATGTAAAAGCTTTTAACACGCTGGAATTTCGGGTGGCAACCATGTCAACCGATACGGTTAAAAATATTGGTATTACCAATGCCTTAATGGGGGGTGAAATTACCTATGATGGGGGAAAGGTAGTGACTGATCGAGGAATTTGCTTTAGTCTGAATAAGGCGCCTACCATCAAAGATGTAAAGATTTCAGTCGGTGATGGGGAAGGAAAATTTGCCATAGTCGCAAGCCAATTAAAAGAAAACACGCTTTACTATGTTCGTTCTTTTGCCGTAAATTCCATCGGGATAGCCTATGGAAATGAACGAAATTTCACCACTTTGGATTATCGCTTGGTTAAATTAAAAACCAATCCTGCTTCTGATATAGGGATGTTTTTAGCCACGTTACTTGGGGAGGTTTTTGACGATGGGGGTGGGCAAATATTTGAGCGAGGTTTTTTAATGGGACTTTCTCCAAATCCCTCGCTTTCTGATATGAAGTTTGCTTCCAGCCAAAATGTCGTGGGGCCAATGAAAACTGTGGTGACTGAATTGATCGAAAATACCACGTATTATTATCGGTCATTTGCTAAAAATGAAAAGGGCTATTCAATGGGAAATATCCAAAGTTTTACGACGCTCGACATTAAATACCCTGAGCTTGTTACACTGCCTGTTACGAATATATTGTTTACTTCGGCCAACTATGAAGCGGAGGTGAAATATGATGGTGGGGTTCCTATTTTGGAACGGGGATTTTGTTTCAGTACCCAACCTAATCCTACCCTACAAGATAATAAATACCTTGTCTCAGGGGAATTGGGTGTATTTAAATTGGTGATGACTGAGTTGCAGCCTGGGACCTTATATTATGTGCGAAGTTTTGCAAAAAACAGGAAAGGTTTGCAGTATGGAAACCAAGTTTCGTTCACCACGGTGGCTTATACTCCGCCGAATGTTATTACACAGGATGTAGGCCAAATCACTACTCGGTCAGCTCAAGCCAATGGCCAAGTTTCAGAAGAGGGAAACACTCCTGTAACGGAACGAGGATTTTGTTTTGGGCAAAACCGAAATCCAAGCATTACTGATCGGAAAGTAGATTTAGGTTCTGGTTTAGGTGGTTTTTCGTATAATTTCTCTGGTTTATCGGAAGGAACGACGTACTATGTTAGGGCCTATGCGATCAATAAGAAAGGAATTTTTTACGGGGAAGAAAGAAGTTTTAGAACTGCGGTGACTCCACCTCCACCACCTCCTCCGCCTGTGGTTGTTATCACACCTCCTGCGAGCCCGGGAGCCGGGGTTACGCCACCGACGACTCCAAGTACACCTTCAACACCAACCACGCCAACCACACTTTTGAAAGTTGGCGATCGTCATCAAGGGGGTATTATTGCCTATATATTACAACCAGGCGATCCAGGATATGATGTAAATATACAACATGGCTTTATTGCAGCCCCTTTTGATCAAGTCAAGGGTGGTACCAATGTTAGAAATGAAGGAGTTATTTGGGGTTGTTATGGAACAACTATTTCAGGAGCTGATGGATATAATATTTTTGATGGGTATCAAAATACTATTGATATAGTAAATGGATGTAATGAAGCTAATATTGCAGCTAGAGTTTGCTCAGACCTCAATTTAAATGGATACTCTGATTGGTATCTGCCAAGTCATAATGAACTTGGTATAATGAATCAAAATAGAATCTTGATTGGAGGATTTGATGATTATTCTGATCCATTTCCTAGTGCTTATTGGAGTAGCACAGAGGCTACAACAGGCATTTCTAGTGCTTATGTATCTATATTTTCTGGACAATCTCGGGGTTGTTGTGGCGGAAATGCTAAAAGAGATCCAGCTGGTGTTAGGGCAGTTCGAAGATTTTAATTGTATTTAAGAACCATTACATTCTAAGCACATTTCACCCGAAAACTCCTCTCGTGCTACCTGTTTTGCTACCACTCCCGTAAAATAAAAGAATCCACCCTTTTGAGGTGGATTCTGGTGGTCCCACAAGGATTCGAACCTTGGACCCCCTGCTTGTAAGGCAGGTGCTCTGAACCAGCTGAGCTATAGGACCATTCCGCTGAATGGGATTGCAAATATCCGAAATTATTTATTTTTTTCCAAGCACCCAACAAAAATAAATGGATATTTTTGAACCTTAACGCAATCTTTTGATTTTTTGATCGAAAGAACGCATCTTTGTAGACACATATAATATCCCATGGATCAACTTCTTAGCCTCGATAACCTCATCAGTTTACTGACCCTTACTTTTTTAGAAATTGTCCTTGGAATTGATAATATTATTTTCATTTCTATTACCGCAGCCCGACTACCTAAAAAAGATCAAGCTAAAGCCCGTAACATAGGCTTAATACTCGCCATGGTCTTTAGAATCATCCTGCTTTTTGGTATATCCATCCTCATATCCCTGCAGAAACCTTTTGCCCACTTTCATTATACCTACTTTAACGCAGCTCCCACTGGACAATCTATCATCTTGTTTGTCGGCGGTCTTTTCCTGCTATACAAAGCAAGTAATGAAATATTCATGAAGCTGGAAGGGGAGGAGGAACACTTGAGTGCCAACCACAAAAAAGTCAATAGCATCGCCACCATCGTGACGCAAATCGCACTCATCAACCTAGTCTTTTCCGTCGACTCCATTCTGACCGCCATAGGCCTATCCGATAATATGTGGGTGATGGTCATCGCCGTAGTCGCTTCCGCCATTATTATGATGGCTTTCTCCGGACCCGTTGGCCGTTTTGTGAACGATCACCCCTCACTCCAAGTACTTGGCCTATCTTTCCTCATTATGATCGGTTTCATGCTCATTGCCGAAGCCAGCCACGGCTCCGAACTCAGTATTCTGGGCAATACCATCGGACAAATTCCCAAAGGTTACCTCTACTTCTCCATCGCCTTCTCGCTGTTTGTTGAATTTATCAACATCCAAATGAAAAAGAAATCAACCAAATCCATCGAAATCCATGACATCAAAAACCAAGCTGAAAAAGACGGAATTATTTAATGCGCTCAAAAGCGCAATTTATGAAGGTATAGAAAGTGGATTGGCGAAAAATTTCAATCCGAATATCCATCTTAAATTATTGAAGGCTAAAAAAAGAAATACCATCAATAAAGTTTCATTATAACGAAACTTTAGTATCTTTAGCCCTTTGATCAGGGTAATCAATGGACAAGTTTTTTGAAATCTTATTTTTAGATGAGACATTTGAATTTTTGAAAAATTTGGATCGTAAACACTACGAAAAAATACTGTATAATATTCGTAAATCTCAGTTAGAACATAATCCAGAACTTTTTAAAAAACATCGGATGATATTTGGGAATTTAGAACACTGTATCAGGGGCTTCAATATAGATTATTAGCCTTTTGGGATAAGACTTCAGCAAATGCTACCTTGGTGGTTTCAACACATGGATTTATTAAAAAAAGGAGCAAAGTTCCAGACCATGAATTTCAAAAAGCGGTAAAGATTAGAGCAAAATATATGGCAGATAAGTAAAAAATACACGAAAATGAAAACATATACATTAGAGCAAGTACAAGACAAACTTATTGGTAAAATAGGTACACCCGAACGGGATATATTTGAATATGAACTTCAAATGGATTTAATTGGTAAAGCTATTAAGCAAACACGACAAGAAAGGCAACTGACTCAGGAAGAACTTGGGAAACTAATAGGTGTTCAAAAAGCACAAATCTCAAGACTTGAAAACAATGCAAGTAACGTAACCATGGCTACTTTGTTGAAAGTTTTTACTGCACTAAAAGCTAAAGTCAAGTTTCAGGTAGAACTACCTAACCAAAACATTAGTTTACACTCGCAAATTTGATTTTAATCTATACCGACTAATTATTTTACCCCCTTCGCAATTCCCAACAACTCCTTTGCGCCACCCTGCGGTAAACCTAAGACCTTTTTCTTAACACGACCACTCGCATCCATAAACATGATCGTCGGGTAGCCCTCTAAAGGATACATATTAGCCAAAGCCGGACCCTCGCCCGCCTCCATGTCCACGCCGATCGACACATAGTGCGCATTGATGTAATCCCCTAACTCTTTGTTTGGGAATACCTTAGTCTTTAACACCTTGCAAGGTCCACACCAAGAAGTATAGGCGTCAAACATAATTAATTTTTTCTCCTTCTTCGCCTTAGCCAAAGCCTGACGGAAGCTTCCCTCAAAAAACTGTACCCCATCACCCTCCGCCGCAAACGCAGAAAGACTCAACATCACCAACAAAAACAACAAGACCTTTTTCATATTTTTATCATTAATAATACTACCTATTACTTTTTACCTATTTTTAATTGGGACGAGGTAAACCCGTCCCCTACAAATTCTTCTTACCTCTTACCTCTTACCTATTACCTCTTACCTAATACCTATTACCTAATTTTACCTTTTACCTATTTTTAATTGGGACGAGGTAAACCCGTCCCCTACAATTAATTATACGAATTCAACATCACCGGCATCACCAACAACAAAATGTCTTCGCTTTCGTCTTGATCCGATGGGATAATTAAGCCTGCTTTGTTGGGCTCACTCAATTTAATGTCCACAAATTTGGCCGATAAATTGCTCAACAACTCTGATATCAATTTAGCGTTAAATCCTATCTCCATATCCTTGCCTGAATACTCACAAGGCAACGCCTCATTCGCCTCATTCGAGTAATCCAAATCCTCCGCAGAAAGTGTCAACAAATTAGCTGTCAATTTCAAACGAATTTGATGCGTCGTCTTATTGGAATATATCGAAATACGCTTCACCGAGCTTAAGAACTCCAAGCGATTAATCGTTAAAATTTCATTATTCTCCTTCGGTATCGCATTCTCATATTCCGGAAAACGCTCATCTATAATCCGACAAATCAATTGGAAACTCTGGAAACTAAAGAAGGCATTAGATGCTGAAAAGTCAACCGTTACCTGTGTATCATCCATCGGCAAAGTAGATTTCAATAGCGCTAAAGCTTTCTTTGGTAATATCAAACTGCTTTGCGTCTCTGGACGAATATCATTTCTTCTATAACGAACCAAACGATGTCCATCGGTAGCCACAAAATTCGTATGATCGCCCATCATTTGAATCAATACCCCCGTCATCGCCGGACGCATGTCATCATTGGAAACGGCCAACAACGTATTCGCAATCGCTTCGCCTAACACTGATCCCGATAAATTAATCGATTGTGTTTTTGCCACCTCAGGAATTCTAGGGAAGTCAATCGGGTTTTCACCACTCAACTTAAATCGGCCATTTTGCGTGGATATCTCCGCGCCAAAAGTACCTGCATCCGCAGCTATGGTAACCGGTTGGTCCGGTAAGCTACGCAATGTCTCTAATAATAATCGGGCCGGCAACGCAATAGAGCCATTCTCAAATCCTTCTACATCTAGCGTCGTCGTCATCACCGTCTGCAAATCAGACGCGGTCAAGGTGAGTTTATCACCGGTCAACTCGACTAAAATGTTTTCCAAAATTGGAATGATAGGATTACTAGCAACCACTCCGTTGATCGCGGAAATTTGCTTTAACAGAACATTCGATGCGACTAAGAATTTCATTATTTAATTCAGCTTTAAAATTTTATTGACCCAAACGCAATCATTTTTGCGTTCAAACATTGAAGTTAAAATATTTTAAGAACTATACCAAAGGAATCAATTATTGTATTCACTTTGAAAATCCATTTTAAGGAAAAATGGGTGATTAAATTAAATTTTGATGTAAAAAATAAAAGGGGTGAAGTCAAAGCTCCTTCCCCCTTTTAAAAAACCAAACAATTTATTATCTATTTTTCTGCTGCTGTAGCTCCTTTGGCAATTGAATAAACAACTAAACCAAAACCGATTTTGTTAACCGCATCAGCAATGTTGTAAGCTAAATCGATGTTTCCAGCAAATCCGCTTAACAAGTTACCTGGTAACATCATGTAACCGATTGGATAGATAGCCCAACCTACTAAAGTGAA
>JBIKRO010000124.1:0-5288 GCA_044349095.1 Aquirufa sp.
ATAAAATCCATTGATTTAAGTAAAGGAGTTAGTTCGGTGGCCAATGGCTATGAATCCATGACGGGTGGAATTAATATTGAGTTAGCCAAACCTGATACTTCTGAGGCCTATTTTTTAAATACCTATGTGAATTCTCAGGGTCGCTATGAAATAAACCAACAAGCGGCACACAAATTTAACGATAAACTTTCTATGGGTGTTTTTACCCATTTTTCTCAACAAGCAGCAAGGACCGATGGGAATCAAGATGGCTTTATGGATCAGCCGCTTTTTACATTTGCCAATGTTTTAAATCGCTGGAAGTATGCGACAGATCAATGGATTGTTCAGTGGGGGGGCAGTTATTTACATGAAAATAGGGTGGCTGGGCAAATGAATTTTGAGGACTTATCTTCCAACCGCTATTTAGTATATGGTTTTGGAAGCAAGACGTCTCGTTGGGAAGCTTTTTCTAAAATCGCCCGATTATTCCAATTGAAACCTTGGAAAGGTCTTGGTTTAATTTTGCAGGCAAACCAACATGATAACGATTCGTTCTTTGCCTTTAAAAATTATAGAGGTCGTGAGCAAAGTATGTATGGGAATTTAATTTATCAGTCCATTATTGGAAACACAAACCATGGTTGGAAAGCGGGCGCTAGTTTTTTATATGATTCTTATCAAGAATCGTACATAGATTCGGCTTTTGCGCGTACTGAAATGGTACCCGGATTTTTTGGAGAATATGCCTTAACGGTTCCTAATGTGTTGTTGTTAGTTGTGGGCCAGCGAGTCGATTTTCATAATCAATTAGGCACCCAATGGACACCTAGGATGCACCTTAAGTGGGATGTTTCACCCGATTGGATTTTTAGATTGTCTGTAGGAAAAGGTTGGCGTCGCGTGAATCCGATCGCCGAAAACATGGGTTTTTTAGCGAATGGACGAAGAATCCAATTGATGGGTAATTTAAGTCCCCTCGAGAAATCCTGGAACTACGGTTTGTCATTGACTAAAAATTTGATGCTGGGTACAAGAAAAGCAAATTTTGTTTTTGACGCATATCGAACTGATTTTGAGCAACAATGGTTGGTCGATATGGAGACCTCTGGCCTGATTCGTATGTATTCAAGTCCGGGAGTGTCTTTTGCAAATAGCGTACAACTAGAATTTAATTATAGTCCATTTAAGCGTTTTGAGCTTAAAGCAGCCTACCGCTGGCAAGATGTACAATCGGACTACATTAGTTCCAATGGTAGCTTGAGCCGTTTGGCGAAACCCTTTGTGAATAAGGAACGAGTTTTGTTGAATATGGGTTATGAGACTGCGATGTCGAAATGGAAATTTGATTTAACGTGGCAGTGGAATGGAGAAAGGCGTATTCCCAATGCAACTGCCGGACACACACATGAACCCAATTCTCCCTTGGTCATTTCCCCAGCTTTTTCTACCATCTACGCACAGGTGACTAGGCAATTTAAGCAATGGGAATGGTATGTTGGCGGAGAAAATCTTAGTAATTTTACGCAAACAAATCCTTTAATGAATGCGACAGATCCGTTTAGTCGTTATTTTGATGCAACGATGGTTTGGGGGCCGATTGTCGGCCGAATGATTTATTCAGGAATACGATTTAAAATAAAATAAATTCAACATGAAAAAAATGATGTTAATGGCCACTTTGATGGCAGGAATGTTTGGAGCGATGGCTCAACAGCAAGAGGCAACGAAAGTTGAAAAAAAGGAAACTGCAGCGGATAAAAAAGAAGCTTATCAGTGTCCGATGAAATGCGAGGGAACCAAAACCTATGCAAAAAAAGGCAAATGTCCTCAGTGCACGATGGAATTAAAATTGGCTAAAAAGTAAATTTTTAAGATTTTGGGTATCGGAGAATATGGTTTGCCCCTTTATGGCTATGCGATATTTCTCCGGTATCGAAATTCTCTATAGTAGTGCCTCCTAATTAGCTCTTCATGCTAAGGGCAATTCTCTTTCTGGCTTCGTCCACCTCGGTGACACGTACCATTACTTTTTGAGATACTTTCACCACTTCATTGGGGTCTTTGACAAACTTATCGGCTAGCTGGCTTACATGCACCAACCCATCTTGATGTACTCCGATATCCACAAAAGCCCCAAAATTGGTAATATTTGTCACAATGCCTGGTAATGTCATACCAATACGTAAATCTTTGATATCATTTACTCCATCGGCAAACTCAAATGCTTCAAATTTTTCGCGTGGGTCGAGTCCTGGTTTGGCCAGTTCTGAAATGATATCGGTTAATGTGGGCATCCCCACATCTGACGTTACATATTGGCTTAATTGAATTTGCTTGCGTAGTGATTCATCTGCCAACAAATCAGCTACTTTACAGCTAAGGTCTTTGGCCATCTTTTCTACTATTTCGTAGCGCTCTGGGTGTACCGCACTCGCATCTAAGGGGTTTTTCGCATGTCGGATACGCAAGAAAGCCGCGGCTTGCTCAAAGGCCTTTTCTCCTAACCTTGTCACTTTTTTAAGGTCAGAACGCTTAACAAAGGGACCATTTTTTGTCCGGTAGTCAATAATATTTTGTGCCAGTTGGGGACCAAGGCCTGATACATAAGATAAAATTTGTTTGGAGGCGGTGTTAAGTTCTACGCCAACTAAATTGACACATGACACCACCGTGTCGTCCAACGAAGCTTGTAATTTTTTTTGATCTACATCATGCTGGTATTGGCCAACGCCGATCGACTTTGCGTCAATTTTGACTAACTCAGCTAGGGGATCCATCAGTCTACGACCGATAGAAACAGCGCCTCGAACGGTCACATCTTTATCTGGAAATTCATCTCTTGCGACTTCGGAGGCCGAATAGATGGAAGCGCCGCTTTCGTTCACCATAATAATATGGATGCCGTTCAAATTTAAGTTACGAACAAAAGTTTCCGTTTCTCTTCCCGCTGTTCCATTCCCAATGGCAATGGCCTGAATTTGGTATTTTTTCACCCAATCTTTAATGGTTTCAGCCGCCTCAGAAGCTTGTCCAGGACCTGTGTGAGGGTAAACCGCTGTATTGGCCAATAAGCTTCCTTGCTCGTCTAGGCAAACCACTTTACACCCGGTTCTAAATCCGGGATCAAGTGCCAAAACACGTTTTTGACCTAAAGGAGCAGCTAAAAGTAATTGCCTGATATTTTCAGCGAACACGCGTATCGCATTTTCATCGGCTCGTTTTTTAGCTTCCGCTCGAACTTCCGTTTCCATCGCAGGCATCAATAAGCGCTTATAACCATCTTGAATAGCCATTTCCACTTGTTTGGCACAGGAATTATTGCCAGTGATGAATCTACGCTCCAATTTTGTTAGGACTTCTTCATCGGGCCCCAGCAAACTCAGGTTTAAAAAACCTTCGTTTTCTCCTCTAAACAAAGCTAAAATCCGATGGGAAGGGGCTTGTGCAAGAGACTCAGACCAATCGAAATAGTCTTTGTATTTAATTCCTGCTTCTTGTTTTCCTTTGACGACGCTAGACTTTACGGTCGTTTTATGGGTAAATAAATTCCTTGCCTCTTCTCTAGCTTCCGCTGTTTCCATCATTTCTTCAGCCAAAATATCTCGGGCTCCGGCAAGGGCTTCATCGACGTTCGCCACCTGATCCAGGTAATTAGCCGCTAATTCTTCAGGGGAAACAAGACGTTGCTGGAACAGTTTATTAGCCAATTCCTGCAAACCTTTTTCACGGGCAGCCATCGCACGGGTTTTACGCTTAGGTTTGTAGGGCAAATAGATATCTTCTAGTTTGGCTAATGTTTCAGCCGATCGTACTGCTTTCTCTAATTCTGGAGTCAGTTTTTCTAACTCTAGCAAGGATTTGAGAATAGCTTCACGCCGTTTTTCCAATTCCACAAATTGGTCCCTTAGATCCCGAATAGCAGCTACCTGAACTTCATCCAAACTTCCTGTCATCTCTTTGCGATAGCGAGAGATAAAAGGTATTGTGGCTCCTTCGTCCAGTAAAGCGATAGTTTTTCGTACTTGGTTCTCGCTGATTTGAAGCGCAGTGGATATTTTGGAAAATAGGTTGGACATGATTTGTGGGTAATGTATAGGCGCGACATGTGAGTTCAAAGCTGCTGATCACTCGCGAATTTTAGCTGAGAGATATGTTTTTGAAGGCTTTGGCTTTCTATTCGTTCGTAGGGAAATCACTATGAAAATAACCTGCAAACTTCCATATTTCTTGGATTTCAGCTCCTAAGATGGGATATGGATCGTATATGGGATTTGTCGATTTTAAAATCAGGATACTCTTAGCTTCTAGGTGATTGATGATTTTTTTCAAAACCACCCCTTCTTCTCTTGTGACTACGATGCAAATCGTATCATCTTTGATGGATTTCCAATCCTCCACATATTCGGCGAATACGAGGGAGTTGGGTTTAAGAGGTAACATCGACTCACCCTTGATCGGGAAGACGCGGTATTTTTTATCACGGGGTAGAAAAGGGACTTGGAATGTAGGCAGTTCTTGGATGAATTCGAGGTCATCGTAGGAGGCGGTATAACCAGCCAAAGCCTTGATAGGCACCATCTCGATATTCTCTTCGTTGTTCGAATCCACTGTGGTGGCTAAAATTCGTAGCTTAGGCTTATTCGCTAATCCGGGTATTCTTTGGGCTAAATCTTCTTTGAGTAATTCGTCCACCTCAACATTGAAAAACTGAGCCAATAGGATCAAATCGCTGTATTTAGGCTCGGCTCTTCCGGATTCGTATGAGCCTAAGGTTGGCTTCTTAATATTCAGTAATTCAGCTAGTTTTTCTTGAGAAGTTTTCTCCGACATTTTGCTGCGTAAAAAACGTAAATTCTGACTAAAAAAAGTACTCATAAGATTTGCTTATTAAACTAAAATGGATAAAATTCGTAGCTGAATTCTATTGATAATCTTTTCGAAGTTACGAAAGGTATTCAAAATACCCAAATATCTACCAATTTTATGCAAGAACGCGCCATTGTGCACATGGATTTGGACAGTTTTTTTGTTTCGGTGGAGCGTCTCCGTGATACTAGGCTTGTGGGAAAACCGGTCATTGTGGGTGGAATGTCAGACCGTGGGGTGGTGGCGGCATGCAGTTATGAAACGCGGGCTTTTGGGGTACGTTCGGCTATGCCCATGAAGATGGCCTTGAAGTTATGTCCGGATGCGATTGTCTTGCGGGGGGATTTTGATGCGTATACCCAACATTCAGAGGCGGTGACCTCGTTAATTATGGGGAGAGCTCCTTTGGTCGAAAAGGCTTCTATTGACGAATTTTACCT
>JBIKRO010000059.1:0-17795 GCA_044349095.1 Aquirufa sp.
TACCTGATTTTAGAGATAATGACTCCGACAATGATGGAATTCCAGATATAATTGAAGTTGGTAAAGTTAAGGACAACCCGGTAGATACTGACAAGGATGGAATACCGGATTTTAGAGATACCGATTCTAACAATGATGGAATCGCGGATAGCATAAGTAATAATAAGGGTAAAAATAGCACAGGAGAAACAGACTCTGATAATGACGGAATTGCAGATAGTATTGAGGTTGGGATGGATTATAAGAACCCTTTAGATACAGATGCAGATGGAATACCTGATTTTAGAGATAATGACTCCGACAATGATGGAATTCCAGATATAATTGAAGTTGGTAAAGTTAAGGACAACCCGGTAGATACTGACAAGGATGGAATACCGGATTTTAGAGATACCGATTCCGACGATGATGGGATTCCAGATGCAATTGAAGCTATAAATAAAAATTACAACCCAAATGGGACTAAACTAAAAACAAAAATTGTCAATTATTTTGTTCAAGTCAAGGTCGTAGATCCATCCGGAAATCCGATTGACTCCGTCAAAATTAATGTTCGCAAAAATGGCCAAACCCTATCCAATGAAAAAACCAATAAAAAGGGATTCATTGAATTGATCGACTTGGCTGAAAATGACGAGCTCGTCTTTAAGTGTGACAAAGAAGACTTTATCACGGTTCGATCCAGCTTCTCCATGGAAGGAAAAACCATCCCTGAGTCTTTATTGAAAAAAGAAATGACGGACACGACGTTCCAAGTAATCATCACGATGGACCGACCGGAGATCGGGAAAGAGATTTCAAAATTGTATGAAATCAATTCCATTTATTATGATTTGGACAAAGCAGATATCCGTACAGATGCGGCAGAAGAACTAGATAAAATTGTCCAATTTTTAACGGATAATACACAAATGAATTTGGAGCTAGGCGCCCATACGGATGCTAGGGCAAGTACTGGGTATAACTTGAAATTATCACAGAGAAGGGCTGAATCAGCGGTCAACTATATTATTCGTCGGGGAATTGCCAAGGATCGTATAAAACCCAAAGGGTATGGCGAAAGCCAATTGATCAATGAATGTTCTGATGGGGTTGAATGTCCAGAAGAAATGCATCAACAAAATAGACGGACTGAGTTTAAAATTATCAAAATAAGCACTGAATAACATGGCTAACTACGTATTAAAGGGCGGTCAAATTGTCAATGAAGGCAAAATCTTTCAAGGAGATATTCGGATCAAACAAGGCCGTATAGATAAAATTGCCTCCTCTATTTCCCCCAATGCCGAGGATCTAGTAGTAGACCTGAATGGAAAACATGTATTTCCAGGCATGATCGATGACCAAGTGCATTTTAGGGAGCCCGGGTTAACGCATAAAGCAAAAATTGCCTCCGAAGCGCGTGCTGCAGTAGCCGGCGGAGTAACCAGTTTTATGGAAATGCCCAATACGGTACCCAATGCACTTAATCAAGGTTTATTAGCCGATAAATATGACATTGCACAGGCGGGGTCTTTGGCCAACTACTCCTTTTTTATGGGGGCGTCCAATGATAATTTGGAAGAAGTACTTAAAACATCCAAAAGAGATGTTTGCGGGCTTAAAATATTCATGGGCTCAAGTACCGGAAATATGTTGGTCGATAATGTCCAAACCCTTGAAAAACTTTTTACTCGTAGCGAAATGCTCATTGCAACCCATTGCGAAGATGAGGCAACCGTTCGCGCCCGTTTAGCTTTGTTCAAAGAAAAATATCCATCAGACGATGCTCCAGCCTATTTACATCCACTCATACGTAATGAAGAAGCATGTTATTTATCGTCTTCCATGGCTATTGACCTAGCCAAAAAATCCAATGCGCGCTTACACATTTTACATATTAGCACGGAGGAAGAATTAGCCTTATTTGACCATACCAAACCGGTAAAAGAAAAAAGAATCACGGCTGAGGTTTGCGTCCACCACCTTTGGTTTGATGCTTCCGATTACGAATTAAAGGGCAATTTAATTAAGTGTAATCCGGCCATTAAAGATGCCAGGCACAAAAATGCATTGCGAAAAGCATTGAATACGGGGGAGTTAGATATCATCGCCACGGATCATGCACCGCATACCTGGGAAGAAAAACAACAAGGATATTGGTCTGCACCTTCGGGTTTACCCTTAGTCCAGCATCCACTTTTGATCCTTTTCGAATTAGCCCAAGAAGGGGTGATAAGTTTAGAAAGGATTGCTGAAAAAACAGCACATGCCGTGGCTGATTGCTTTCAAATAGAGGAAAGAGGATATATCAGGGAAGGTTATTGGGCCGACTTGGCGATTGTCGATTTACAAAAACCAACACAGGTCGAAAAATCCAATTTACATTTTCAATGCGCATGGTCCCCCTTAGAAGGTAAGACATTTTCTGCAAGCATCGAATCCACATTTGTGTCTGGACACTTAGCCTATTCAAACGGAAAATTTGACATGAGTCAATTAGGGAAAAGACTTCTATTTAACCGCGATTAAAGTACGTCATCAAAATAGACGCGCATGTAAAATCCTAAAGATTGGTTGTACAAAGCTCCTGATCCGGAAGCAATATTTAAAATCCCTGTTTGATAGGTTACCCCCAAGGAAACAAAGTTTTGAGAAACAATTCCAAGACCTACTTTGAATCCCATGTCAACCCTTCGCAAATCGCGAGAAAAACTTTCTCCTGAAGTTGTAGTGGTCACATATGTGGTAGGTTTAAGTGGATTGGGGCCTCTGCTGACATAGGTTGAATTATCCCATAACCCCACGCCAAAATAAGGACCAGCCCAAACCGACAAGCCTCCGCCATATTCCGACAAGCTTCCTAATTTAATCTCTACATTGGGACTAAAGTCCAAATAATTTAGAGAAATCGTACGGTCAACATAAACAGAATCAGAGAAATTTGTTTTGGCATGATACCCTCTTTGAGATAAAGCAAGTTGGGGACTAAAGCTCGCACGGGCAGTTATTGGATATTGCAAACCTATGCCTAACTCAACGGCTGGTTTAAAAAAATAGGATTCTCCTCCCGTACCTTCCCCACTAAATCGGACCGACTTAGCTTCCAAATGAAAAATCTTTTTTGGTTTATATTTTTGACCCAAAACACTCACGGGAACCAATAAAATAAATAAGAAAATAGACTTTAAATACGAAGACATCATCGGGTTATTGCGAAATATTCCTCAATTTTAACCCATATTTATGTAAACACCAACAAAAGTTTATTAATTGGCTCGAATTTATGAAGAAAACTACCGGGACTTTACTCCCCTATTTTTCACTTTCAGGGATAGAAGCAGGATTAGATGAGGCGGGAAGAGGCTGTTTAGCAGGCCCAGTGGTAGCCAGCGCCGTTATATTGCCCAAAGACTTTACACATGCTGGCCTAACGGATTCGAAACAATTAACTTCCAAACAGCGAACGAATTTAATTGACATCGTGAAACACTATGCCATTGAATATGCGATTGCGGAAGTAGACCATGAAACGATTGATCAAATTAATATTTATAAAGCCAGTGTTTTGGCGATGCACCGTTCTGTGGACCAATTAAAAACCAGGCCCGATCATTTATTGGTCGATGGAAATAGATTCATCAACTATCCTTTGATTTCACATACCTGTATCGTGAAAGGAGATTCGAAATATTTTTCGATCGCCGCCGCCTCAATTTTAGCTAAAACATATCGCGATGAATGGATGAAAAATGCAGCTGAAAAATACCCAGGATATGGCTGGGAGAGAAATGCCGGCTATCCCACTTTGCAACATAGAAAGGCGGTATTAAATTTAGGGCCAACAGACATCCATCGAAAAACCTTTCGTGTAGAATTAAAAGAAAAATGCTAAATTTATTTTTTTATAACAGCCTTGAAAGCACTCTATACCTTTAAAAATTTCTTTATTGTCTTTGTACTTTTTTTGATGAGTCAAAAAATAGCGGCACAAGGAACACAAAATCGGCTCCTGCAAACCAACGAGCGCATAAAAAATGCAGAAGATTTCAGTCGGAAATTAGACAGCAATTATAAAAAAAGCCTACGTATTGCAGGCGAAAGAGGTCTTAAAATAAAAGAGGATTTAGGAAATGGAAGATTTCTAAGTCTCCAACAAATCAATGAAATAGGCGAACCGCTCTATATTATAAACCACTCCAATGCACAAGCTGCAGCGACCACTAAGACAAACCAACTTTATTCAGGAGGAAGCCTAGGAATTTCATTGAGTGGAAAATCAGATACCATGTCTGGCCGATTAGCGATTTGGGATGGGGGAAATGCTTTGGCAACACACCAAGAATTTGGAGGTCGCATCAAACTACAAGAGAATTTAAGTACTACTGATATCCACGGCACACATGTTGCCGGCACCATGATTGCCTCAGGAGTCAATTCAAATGCAAAAGGAATGTCTTTTGGAGCAGATCTTAAATTATGGGATTACAATAATGATAATGCTGAAATTAGTGACGCATCTATCCCAAAAACGGGTCCACCTTTACTAGTAAGTAATCACTCCTATGGATATCAATCAGGTTGGGTATATGATTCAGGAAAAAGTAAGTGGCAGTGGTGGGGAGAAGACAAAGTAAGTACCTTCGAGGACTATAAGTTTGGCTTTTATGATTCAAATACGCAAACATTAGATAAAATCGCATTTAATGCTCCTAACTATTTAATTGTTAAATCCGCTGGTAATAGCCGTGATGGAAATGGCCCAGAAGCAGGGAAATACTATTTTCTAAAAACGTCCACCAAAGATTCATCTAACATAGCCCGAAGTAAAAATGACGGATATGACATCATTTCAACCACCGGTACAGCCAAAAATATTTTAACTGTAGGAGCAGCAGAATCCATGTACACCATTCCAGAAAAAGGAAGTGATGTGGCATTGGCAAGCTTTTCATCCTGGGGTCCCACTGACGATGGCAGAATCAAACCTGATATTATCGGAATGGGAACGGATATTTTATCCA
This sequence comes from Aquirufa sp., assembly GCA_044349095.1. GTDB lineage: Bacteria > Bacteroidota > Bacteroidia > Cytophagales > Spirosomataceae > Aquirufa. The sequence goes on from JBIKRO010000059.1 coordinate 5,004, forward strand.
CCAGTAATGCCTCCACTACTAGCTATTCTTATTTGAGTGGTACCTCTATGGCTACGCCCCAAGTGTCAGGATCTATCTATTTGCTTCAACAGTTATACAATCGTCTAAATACTAATACATTTATGCGGGCAGCTACCTTAAAAGGACTCGTATTACACACGGCATTGGATTTGGAAGCGGCGGGTCCTGACTACAAAACGGGTTGGGGTCTTTTAGACATGGAAAAAGCGGCAAAAGTCATTATAAATGTGGGTTCGTCGAATTTAATCTCTGAAGGTACTTTGGCCAATACAGCCATAGACAAACGTTCATTTGTTGCGTCAGGGAAAGGTGATTTGGTTGCGACACTTTCATGGACTGATCCTGAGTCAACTGTATATCCAATTACCACTGAAAATTTAAATAACCGTAAGCCTAAATTAGTCAATGACCTGGATGTTAAAATTTCGGATGATGCGGGAAAATTTCTGCCCTTCATATTAGATCCTGCCGCCCCAGAAAAAATCGCTGAGACGGGAGACAATATTCGAGACAACATTGAAAAAATCATCATTAAAGGTGCTGTTCCCGGAAAATCATATGAATTATCTATTTCACACAAGGGTACTTTAAAAAATGATAAACAAGACTTCTCGTTGATTGTATCCGGCATTGGTGGAAAAGCTTATTGTTCGATTACGCCAACAAGCCCACAAAATCTTATCAAGTCGCTGGCCGTTGGCACCTATTCAAACACGGTATCAACCTCACAAGACTTCACTTCCACGCCTATTCCATTAGAATTAGGGGGATCCAACGACCTTAAATTAACTTTCTCAAGCACTGCCAGCAAAAAAATAAAAGTGGCCGTAGACTGGAACCAAGATGGAGACTTTGAAGATTCAAATGAGCTGATGTTGGCTAGTGATCTACTGACCGCAGAAAGCTATTCGGCAAAATTTAAAGTCCCGTCCAACATAAGCATCAATCAATATTTCAGAATGAGGGTTGTCGGTGAACTAGGGAATTCATCTACGAATGTTTGCGGCAATTTAGGAACCGGTGAATCTGAAGAATATGTTATTCAAGTCATTCAGGCATCAAATGATGTAGGCATCATGTCTATTTCTAATCCTATGAATAGTTATTGCGCTACAAATGGCCAAACATCACTCTCAGTCCGAGTGAAAAACTATGGAAGTAAATCGCAAAGTAATATACCGGTCACGTTAAATTATTACCTTGAAAATAACTTACAGGGTAGTCTTACAGGTAAAATATCAAAAATAAATGCGGGTAACGAGCAAATTATTACCGTTACAGGAACAGCTAATTGGCTTGCGGGGAAAACCTACACATTTAAAGCGGTTTCAAGTCTAGATGTCGATCAAAACACAAACAATGATTTATTAAGCACCAGCCAAATAATTGAAAATCCACAGGCACCGATTGGTACAGGTCTTTTCTGCTCCGGAGCAAGCTCCTTAAATTTAAGTGCTTCTCAAGGATACCCACTTTGGTACAACAATAACGTCCTTGCCGCATCAGGAATAACTGCAACCGCCCCTTATTCGGCTAATTATACCGTAGGTTATAATGACTTTTCGGGATCCATGAAACCTCAAACAAAAAAGGAATTTGGCACAGGTTCATATTATGAAAACTTTGGGCCCGCACCTATTTTTGATATCAAGGTTCCCATTATTCTAGAGTCGGCCAGAGTCTATGTTGGGACCTCCGGGACGATAACTTTTGATGTTTTCAATTATGAAAGTGGTGAATTAATTTCCTCCATTACCAAAGATTTGAATGCCACAAGAACTCAAACTAATTCGACAAAAGTAAACAGCCAATTAAACGATGACAAAAATGATCCTGGCCAAATAGTTGAGCTTAATTTATCATTTCCAAAACCAGGAACCTATATACTTGCTCAAACTTGTAGTAATGGGGCGACGATATTCCGAAGCAATAAAGCATTATCAGACACGGTGAATGCTCCTGTAAATCTGGGCTATCCTTATACGATCCCCAATATTTTATCGATGACTGGCGCACTCTATAACGGAGCACCCATCACCACTGGATACTATTATTTTTACGACATGAAATTTAAGTCGATGGGCTGTCCAAGTCCAAGATCTGTCGTGAATATCACAACCGCCAAAACTCCTGAAGCTAACATAAGTCCGACAGGTGCTCAAACCGTTTGCGTAGGTGGTTCCATTTTAATTACGGCAAAGTCGGCAGACAATCCGAGTTTCCAATGGCTACTTAATGGCGCAGTAATTAGCGGAGCGATTACGTCCACTTATGAAGCTAAAAAAAGCGGAACCTATCAAGTAAAAGCGACAGTGAATGGATTGTGCACAAACACATCGACCGCATTGAATTTAACTGTTTCAAGCCCATTGCCACCCGCGATAACCTATGTAGACGGGACGATGAAAATAGCAGGCACCGGCACTATTCAATGGTATGTAAATGGGGCTATTATCCCTGGCGCAACAACGTCCTCATTTAGACCTGTGCAAAGTGGCTTGTACTCCGTATTCCTGAAAGATGTAAATGGATGTAGTGCGACATCTGATTTATTGACGATCAACATTTTAGCTGCGGAAAAAGAAAACCCTTTTTCAGCGTATGTCGCCTATCCTAATCCTGCCGTCGATTTGCTTAACGTAGGATTACCTCAAGCCCTTGCAGGTACTTATACCATCGAAATTATTGATATGCATGGGCGAATTTTCCTCACCGAAAAAGTCAATTTGGAGCCAGGGGCAAATCAATTGAAAATTGACATTTCTAAAATCCCTGTGGGCACATACGTGGTTCGATTACCTGAAATCCTGAGCCAACCGAGCATGAAGTTTATTAAAAACTAAAGAATTGTTTTGACCAAGTAACGGCCATTTGTTTTGCCGGCCAACATGCCTTGCATGATTTCAGGTGCTTCCTCTAAGGATATTGTTTTCACTATTTGATCCATCGGGAAACACCATTCTTTAGCAAATTTATTCCAAACTTTTTGCTTCAACTCCAAAGGAGAATCAGCCGAATAAATACCTAATAATCGGGCCCCTCTAAGGATAAACGGATAAATCTGTAAGTGTAATTCGACGCTAGATGCCATCCCGCACGCAGCCACTGAGCCACCAGCCTTTAGACTTTTTAAAATTTTAATTAAGGTGTCTCCTCCTACGGTATCTATTGCTCCTGAAAATCGCATCGAATAAAGTGCTTTCGATGTTTCCTGGAGGAAATCCTCCCGATCGATTATTTCATCCACCCCGCTCGACTTCAAAAAGCTATGTAAGTCTTTTTTGCCCGTGACGGCAATGACTTCATAGCCCAAATGCTTTAACAATAAAATACTACACATCCCCAAACCTCCCGTAGCACCACTCACCACGATAGGACCATCGCTAGGTTTAATACCGTTTTGTTGTAAGGCCAACATAGCCATCCCGGCTGTCAAACCGGCGGTGCCTATTTGCATGGATTTCTCAAGTGTTAGACCGGAAGGTAATTTGATTATCCAATTCGATGGAACGGAAACAAACTCACATAATCCTCCATGTGAATTCATGCCCAAATCGAAACCCGTAATAATGACTTGACTTCCAGCTTTATACTTGCCCGTTGGGTCATTAATTACAATCCCTGCAGCATCTATCCCCGGAATATGGGGGAATTTTCGAGTAATGCCTCGATGTCCAGAGGAAGAAAGCGCATCTTTATAATTTAAAGAGGAATAAATAACTTGAACTAGGACCAGCTCGGGATTTAAAACATCCATCGGAATATTTGACATGGAGGTGACATAAGTTCCATCAGCATTTTCACTCGTCCACAAACCTTTAAATGTTTCCATCATTTAATTTTTTGTCCAAAGAAAAATCATTCGAGGCGAATTTTGATCATCAAACTCATTTAATTGATAATCTCCTAATATGCCTGTCGGGCTAAGTCCCGAATTCACTGCATATTCCAAGAAATCCGATTTGGAAATTAATTCAACTTTTTCTTCAAAATGATATACCTCCTTTTGATCGGTAAAATCAATGGATTTGTAGAGAAATCCTTCTTCGGACCAGCGATTTATTTCAAATAAAATGCCTTGTTTGATCACAGTTTCTTGGCCAACTAAATGCTTAAGCACATACGTTGGATTAAAGAAATCCATTAAAAAAACACCTCCAGGCTTTAATGCGGCACTTAATGAATTGAATGCTGCTTGGTTATCCGATTTCAGATCAAAATAACCAAAGCTGGTAAAGAAATTACATACCCATTCATAGGCGCCGTCTACAGGCAAAGGGTCTCGAATATCATGGACAAAAAAAGATAAGTTTTCAGTAGCATTTTGCTTGGCCGCCTCTATATTCTTAGGGGACAAATCAAAACCGTCGACTTTAAATCCTAATTCATGTAATGTTTTGGCATGTCTCCCATGTCCGCAGGCGGCATCTAAAATATGTGCATTGGGGGGAGTCTTTAATTTTTGCTGAATGGCTTTTATGAATGCTGATGCTTCATTTTCATCTCTTTCGTCATATAAAATATGGTAATAGGGAGAGTCAAACCAGGTACTAAACCATTTCATCTTAGGCATTATTTACTAGCGTCAGTCAATTTTAGAAAATCCTGATAGGCTAATTTAATGCCTTCTTCCAGCGCAATTTTATGATGCCAACCAAGGCCATGAAGTTTAGAAACATCCATCAATTTCCTAGGTGTGCCATCTGGTTTTGATGAGTCCCAAATTATTTCACCCTGAAATCCGATAATCTGTTTCACGAGAGCTGCCAAATTTTTAATTGTCACATCTTCACCAGTCCCTATATTGACCAACTCAGATTCATTGTAATTTTCCATTAAAAATAAACAGGCCTCCGCAAGATCGTCCGCATGCAAAAATTCTCGCATCGGCGATCCAGTTCCCCATAGCGTCATTTCAGAAGCACCGATTTCCTTTGCCTCGTGAAATTTACGTATCATCGCAGGCAACACGTGTGAATTGATTAAATCGTAATTATCGTTTGTGCCGTATAAGTTGGTCGGCATGACAGATATGAAATTACATCCATATTGCGCCCGATAGGCCTCGCACATTTTAATGCCGGCAATTTTAGCAATCGCATAAGGCTCGTTGGTCTGCTCCAAATAACCACTCAATAAATAGGATTCTTTCAGAGGTTGGGGAGCTAATTTAGGGTAAATACAAGAAGACCCCAAGAACATTAATTTCTTAACTTTATTCAGAAATGACCCATGGATAATGTTGTTTTGAATCGCTAAATTTTCATACAAAAAATCGGCTCTATAGGTATTATTAGCTACAATGCCCCCTACTTTTGCCGCGGCTAAAAACACGTATTCAGGCTTCTCAACTTCAAAGAAGTCTGCGACATTTTGCTGATTTCTTAAATCCAAATCAGATGATGTCCGGGTCAATAAATTAGTGTACCCCAGAGATGTTAATTTTCTAACGATCGCGGACCCAACCATTCCTCGATGGCCAGCTACATATATTTTAGACTCTTTTTCCAATGCAAAACTATTTTTAATCCAACAACATTTTAAAATTTAAGCAAATTACATATTATCACGCATCTAATCATTTTAATTTCTAATTTTGAGAAATTTTACTGCGATCTGTGCGTTAATGCAAACATGATTATTCGAAAATTACATATTTTGTTTTTTTGTTTCGTAGGCTCCATCGCCTGCGGTCAGAATAATGCCATTATATCCAATAAAAAACCGGTAATCGACACAACTGTTAAATCCAAAGGAATTCTAGGGGGAAGGCTATCCACTGGATTAGAAAATAGCATAGATAAAATTAAGCAAGAAAGTGCGGATTGGAAAAAGGAAAGCCGCGCCTTTATTGAAGAAATGGGGATTAAAGACATTGGGGTAAAAGCCAGTATCGCAACGCGGAAAATCAAGAAAAAATTGGTTGTTAAAGACGAGTATGCCAACATAAAAACGGATCGACGCTTGGGTCAATATGGGAGCGGAAATCGAAGTACGGTGGAAGAAATAAATGTGGTCAAATTTGTAGAAGATGAATCAGTTAGCACATATGCCCAAGAAATCTGGTGGTTTGACCCAAATCAATCCCGTATCGTAAACTCATCCATTAAAGATAACAAAACCGCACAAATCTGCCATGGACCGTTTAAAAAGGTAGTCAATAATGTCATCATTGAACAAGGATTTTTCTTTATGGGAACAAAAGATGGTCGCTGGGAAACTTTTGGGCCTGAAAATGAGTTAGAGACTAAGGTATATTATGACCGTGGCTTTTTAGCTGGCTCAAATATTACCTATCATGACGACGCTAAAAAGAAAATCAAACAAGTGGTCCCTAATTTTTATGGGAAAACAAGAGGCAATTATTTGTCTTTTTACCCGAGTGGTAATTTAAAAGAAGATGGTAAATTTGATGACTCAATCAGAATAGGCCGTTGGCGTGAATATTACGAATTCGGCACAGGAGGAAGATTGAAAAAAGAGTGGCGATATGGAAAAGATAAATTTGATGCATCGGAACCCATATTAATGGTGGAGCGAGATTCTCAAGGGAAAATTATCTATCAGAATAATCAAAAATTCGATTAATGAAAGTATTTTATTTGTTTATAGTTTTGCTTTGGTCTTTTGGAATGATGCTTTATTCCAAAGAAGCTCAATCTGCCATTCCAAATGCTCATAAGGCTACATTCACCTGGCATACGGAAGAAAGTTATCATGCACATGGTTCAGCGATTCAAATAAATACACCCAACAATGCTGAAGAGGAAGAAGAAGACGAAGTAAATGATGACGATGAATTTAAATTAAAGTGTGTGTTTTCAAAAAAAGACACACCATTCATTCCTATAAATTTCAAAGAAGGTTTAGTTTCAATACATCCAAAACCTAGGCTTTTAAAGCCCTTTTTAAAACCTCAATTCACCCCTCCAGACTTTACATTGATTGCCAAAATTCATTAATTTAAAAATTTTAACAAATCAATATGAACCCTACTTCTTATTTTAAATCCATCATTTCAGGTGATTGGAAATCGGGCATTGCTGTATTTTTGGTTGCATTGCCCTTGTGTCTTGGAATTGCGCTCGCCTCAGGAGCGCCCTTAATGGCTGGCTTGATTGCCGGAATCGTAGGGGGAATTTTAGTTACCCTTATTTCAGGTTCTGAATTATCCGTCAGCGGCCCAGCAGCTGGGCTTACCATTATTGTGGCCAATGCCATCATTACGCTAGGTTCATTTCAAGGTTTTTTGGTGGCTGTTATTTTAGCGGGTCTAATACAATTGATATTAGGACTACTTAAATTAGGTAAGATTGGGAGCTTTTTCCCATCTTCGGTGATTCGAGGCATGCTAGTTGCCATTGGAATTGTGATTATCTTAAAGCAAATTCCACATGCAATTGGAGATGATTTGGATTTTATTGGGGAGTTTGAGTTTTTTCAGAGTTCTGATGGTCAGAATACATTTTCTGAAATCCTATCAGCATTTAATACCCTAAAGCCGGGTGCGTTTATCATCGCATTTTTAGGACTTTTGATTTTATTTTCTTGGCCCTGGATCATTCGAAAAATTACGTTTTTAACAGCAATTCCCGCTTCCTTGTTTGTAGTATTAGTCGGAGTGCTAACGAATGAATTACTGAAAATGTATGCACCAGACTTGTATTTAGGCAATTCGCAAGAGCACATGGTTAATTTGCCTATATTCAACTCAATAGGAGAAATCGCAGGGGGACTTGCAAGGCCGGATTGGACTTTTTTGACTAATCCAGCTATCTATTCCATTGCCATCACACTGGCTATAGTGGCCAGTTTAGAAACATTGCTTTCTTTGGAGGCCATTGATTCCTTAGATCCTTTAAAAAGAATTTCTTCTGCCGACAGGGAGTTGGTTGCTCAAGGATTTGGAAATTTAGCCAGTGGGTTTTTAGGTGGTTTGCCCATTACATCTGTGATTGTCAGATCTTCTACCAATGTATATTCCGGTGGTAAAACTCGAATGTCCAGCTTCATACATGGTTTATTGTTATTGGTCGCGGTACTTTTCTTGCCCCTCTATTTAAATAAGATACCATTGTCATGTTTGGCTAGTATTCTATTGTTTACTGGATATAAATTGGCTCATCCCAAAGAATTCAAAAAATCATTTTCAGAAGGTTGGAAACAGTGGGTTCCATTCATCGTGACGATCATTGCGGTCGTAGGAATAGATTTGTTATGGGGAATTTTTATAGGTACGTTTGTTGGTTTGATTTTTGTAGTTCTAACCAATTACGAATCTGTATTTTCCGTCTTCTATAATGGAAATGAGGTATTAATTAAATTCCAAAAAGATGTTACTTTCCTACATAAATTGTCGTTAAAAGAAGCATTTCGAAAAATACCTACAGGTTCGCAGGTGTATATTGACGCATCAAAAGTACATTTCATGGATCATGATATTAAATTATTAATCAATGAATTTATGTCAGCGGCCAAAGAACGCGACATTGACGTTGATTTTAAGCAAAAATAAAAATGAAAGAATATAAAAAACTACTTCTAAGTAACAAGGCATGGGCTAGCGAGCGTCTTGAAGTGGACGCACATTATTTTGACGATTTATCTAAGGATCAGAACCCACTGTTCCTATGGATTGGTTGTGCAGACTCTAGAGTGCCGGCAGAGGAAATTACCCATGCAGATCCAGGTGAGATATTTGTGCATCGAAATGTGGCTAATATGGTGGTTCATACCGATATGAACCTTTTGTCTGTTTTACAATATGCGGTTGAGGTTTTAAAAATCAAGCATATCATCATTTGTGGTCATTATAATTGCGGGGGTGTAAAAGCCGCCATGACCAATAAAGACTTTGGCTTAATTAACAAATGGCTCAGGAACATCAAAGAAGTTTATGAAAAACACTATGATGAGTTGCATGAAATTAAAGACGAACAATCTCGCTTCAACGCGATGGTCGAATTGAACGTTAAAGAACAAATTCAGAATTTGGCCAAGACAACGATTGTTCAAAAAGCTTGGAAATCTAGTCAATTGCCCCATTTGCATGGATGGGTTTTTGACATTCATAAGGGTGAAATAAAAGAAGTGGTCAATATTTCCGCTGGGGAATGGGAAAGCCCTGTCTTTAAATACGAATTTGAATAAATGAAAAAGGCCTGAAAATTCAGGCCTTTTTTTCTACAAATTTGTTTTTATTTTTAACTCGTCTAGCTGAGCTTGAGCGAGTGGCGAAGGCGAGTCAATCATGACATCTCGGCCGGCATTATTTTTAGGGAATGCAATATAATCCCGAATCGAATCAGTACCTCCAAACAACGAGCATAATCGATCAAAACCAAAAGCCAAACCTCCGTGTGGAGGCGCACCATATTCAAAAGCGTCTAATAAAAATCCGAATTGAGCTTTAGCTTCTTCAGGAGAAAATCCTAAAACTTCAAACATCTTGGATTGCAAATCTTTTTGGAAAATACGAATCGATCCGCCTCCCACTTCCACGCCATTAATGACTAAATCGTAGGCGTTTGCTCTCACTTTTCCGAAATCACCAGCCTCCATCAAAGGAATATCCTCTGGTTTTGGACTGGTAAATGGATGATGCATCGCAAACCAGCGATCTTCCTCTTCCCCATATTCTAATAATGGGAAATCGACAACCCAATGAACTTGGTAATTATCTGGATCTCTCAAGCCTAACCTTGTCCCCATTTCTAATCGCAATTCGTTCAACTGCTTACGTACTTTATCGCCATCCCCTGATAAGATTAAAATCAAATCTCCAGGTTCAGCGTGGCAAGCCTTTGCCCAAGCGGCAAGATCCTCTTCGCTATAAAATTTGTCGACCGACGATTTTACAATCCCATCAGGTTGAACACGCGCATAAATTAACCCTTTGGCACCTATTTGTGGTCGGCGTACAAAATCGGTCAACTCGTCCAATTGCTTACGGGTATACTCCGCGGCACCTTTGACACAAATTCCCACCACCGTGTTAGCAGAATCAAACACTTGGAAATCTTTCCCTGATGTTAAATCCACCCCTTCGGCCTTAAATTCGACAAATTTCATGTCAAACCTAATATCTGGCTTATCAGAACCATACCATTTCATCGCATCCGCGTAAGTCATTCTTGACACGGTGCCAATATCAATTTTCTTAACCTGCAAAAACAAATGTCGAATTAACCCTTCAAACATATTTAATATGTCTTCTTGCTCCACAAAAGACATCTCGCAATCAATCTGCGTGAATTCTGGTTGGCGATCTGCACGCAAATCTTCATCTCTAAAACATTTGACCAATTGGTAATAGCGATCAAATCCAGACACCATCAATAATTGCTTAAATGTCTGCGGGGATTGAGGAAGGGCATAAAATTCGCCTGGATTCATTCGAGACGGAACAACAAAATCTCGAGCGCCCTCGGGTGTTGACTTAATCAACACGGGGGTTTCCACCTCAATAAAATCTTTATTATCTAAGTAATTACGAACCTCCCTCGCTACTTGGTGACGTAAGCGAAGACTCTCTCGAATCGGATTTCTTCGTAAATCTAAATACCGATATTTCATTCGAATATCATCTCCTCCATCCGTTTCATCCTCGATTAAAAAAGGCGGAAGTTTTGCAGGATTCAAAATTCGAATGTTTGTGATTTTTATTTCAATATCTCCTGTAGGTAATTTATCATTCTTAGCTAAACGCTCCACGACTACGCCTATGGCTTCAATCACAAATTCACGACCTAAGCCCCTTGCCATGGCAAGCGCCTCAGGACTCGATTTTCCTTCCTCTAGCATCAACTGCGTTATGCCATAACGGTCTCTTAAATCCACCCAAATCATCCCCCCTTTATCTCTTGATTTATGAACCCAGCCACATAAAGTAACTTCCTGACCTACCTCTGTGATCCGCAATTCTCCGTTCGTGTGTGTACGTAACATATTTTCTTCTGCCAATTAAATTTGTGCAAAATTACTGAAATTGGATTGAGGGAAAAACATTTAGCTGTTTATTCTTTAAATCCTTAAATTAGTGTTTTGAAATTTTTATAGATTAATGGCTCATTTTGGAATAGTCGGTTCAGGTATTGGCGGGATTGCATTGGCCATTCGCATGGCTTGTTTAGGCCAAAAAGTAGTCGTTTTTGAAGCCAATGAATATCCAGGTGGCAAATTATCTCAAATTGATTTAGGCGGATACCGCTTCGATGCGGGTCCTTCGCTCTTTACTTTGCCCAAGCTCGTGGATGAGCTCTTTGAGCTCGCTGGGAAAAACCCAAGAGATTATTTTAATTACGTTCGATTGCCTGAAATTTGCAAATACTTTTGGACGGATGGAACTCAGCTTAGTACGCATGCAGATCCAATGGAAACCGCCTCAGAAATGGCCAAAATTTTAGGAGAGGAGGAGGCCAATATAGCTGCATTTTTACAGGGACTCCAACATAAATATGAAATTATTAGTGAATTATTTTTAGAAAATTCACTTCAAGACCTTAACACGTGGACTAGTAAAAAGGCCATGAGGGGCTATTTGAACATCCCTAATTTAGGCTTATTTTCAACCATGCATGCCTACCATGCGCGACGATTTAAACATCCAAAAACGGTTCAGTTATTTGACCGATATGCTACCTATAATGGTTCAAATCCATATCAAACCCCAGCGACATTATCCGTTATTCCTAATCTAGAATATAACATAGGCGCATTTATGCCCGTAGGGGGCATGATTTCCATTACCAACTCACTATGCCGATTGGCCAAGGAATTAGGCGTAGAATTTAGAATGAATGAAAAAGTAGAGGAAATTGTGACTGAGGGTCAGCAAGCTGTGGGGATAAAAACTTCCAAAGGTATATTTTCGTTTGATTATGTGGCAAGTAATATGGACATTAGGCCAAGCTATAAAAAATTATTGCCCCAAATTCAAGCCCCAAAAAAGCTGTTGAATCAAGAGCGCTCAAGTTCTGGGGTTATATTTTACTGGGGGGTAAATCGAAAATTTGACACATTAGGTGTTCATAATATTTTCTTTTCAGATCACTACCAGAAGGAATTCAAATGTATTTTTGAGGAAAAAACATTGTTAGATGACCCCACGGTTTACCTTCATATTTCGAGTAAAGTGGCCACAGAGGATGCCCCCGAAGGTTGTGAAAATTGGTTTATTTTAATCAATGCACCGGCGAATGAGGGACAGGATTGGGATGATTTGGTTCAAAAAACAAAGGCTAATGTCATTCAAAAGCTTTCAAAATGCTTAGGAATAGATGTTGCGCCCTACATTGTGGCCGAAGATATATTAGACCCAAGGTCGATCGAAAGTAGAACTTCCTCTTCCGGTGGCGCACTGTATGGAAATGCGTCCAATAATAAATTTGCGGCGTTTTTGAGACATCCCAATTACAGGTCGGCGATTAAAAATTTGTATTGGGTAGGAGGAAGTGTCCATCCAGGAGGTGGAATTCCTCTATGCCTTTCATCCGCTAAAATTGCGGCCAAACAATTTCAAGAAAATAATTAGTTTTGCATATTAAAAATAAGATTTGACATGATACAAAGACCACAATCCATTTTTTTAGCCATCGTCGTTTTAGCGCAAAGCTTCGTAGGATATGGTTGGCCTATATGGACAAAAACAGGTATTTCAGGACAAAGTGCGGAATTGACTAATACCCACTGGACCATTTCTCAAAATGGGGCCATGGTCAATGAACATTCCCATATTGTCCTTGCCCTATTGCTCATTGGATCTACCCTTTT
>JBIKRO010000009.1:0-55191 GCA_044349095.1 Aquirufa sp.
TTTCTGTTTCAGTGCTTGAAAAAAGTGCTGCGGCAAAGGAGGTACAATTATCAGGAGCCAAACTTTGTTCTTCGCCTAGATTGTTGGCAGAATCTGCAGATACGATTATTACGATGTTGCCGGATTCACCTGAAGTGGAGTCGGTTTTGTTTGGAGACGAAGGGATTGCAGGCACGATGAAAGAAGGCCAAATTTTCATTGACATGTCAACGATCTCGCCATTAATGGCCCATAAAATTCATGCTGAATTAGCTAAAATTGGCGTTGACGCATTGGATGCACCCGTTTCCGGTGGCCAAGTAGGTGCCGAGGCTGCCACACTTTCCATTATGGTGGGCGGATCTTCAGATGCATTTAATAAGGCATTACCTATTTTTCAAGCGATGGGTAAAAACATTGTTCACATTGGCAAAGCGGGAGCGGGCCAAATTACGAAGGCCTGCAACCAAATGATTGTGGGAATGACGATACAAGCCGTTTCCGAAGCTTTCACTTTGGCGAACCAAGCAGGTGTGGATTTAGAAAAAATGCGCGAAGTGTTGCTGGGGGGATTTGCCCAAAGTCGGATTTTGGACTTGCATGGCCAGCGAATCATCGATCGAAATTTTAAACCCGGATTCAAAATTAAGCTGCATAATAAAGACATGAATATTGCTTTGGAGACTGGAAAGGCATTAAATGTGGATTTAATGGGGACGGCCCAAGTAGCCCAACAAATGAAAAAAGCAGTGGATGAGGGGAATGGAGAATTGGATCACAGCTCTTTGGTATTGTTATTAGAAAAATAAAATAAATATGTCGCATACTGCTGGACCCCGCATTAAGGAAATTCACATTACACCCATCGCGATTGTCGACCCTCCATTATTGAATGCGGCAGGATTACATGCCCCATATGCTTTGCGTACGGTTTTGGAAATTGTGACCGATGATAACATTTCAGGCATTAGTGAAATTCCTGGAACTAAGGATATTGATGCGGCTTTGGAAGAATCAAAAAAATTGTTGATTGGCCAAGATGTGTTTCAATTAAACCAAATTCGCTATATTTTAGAGCAGGCCTTCGGAACAGATTCAGTGGCTGACCGAGGATTAGCCCCTTGGGATCAACGAAAATTAGTGCATATTTTTAGTGCGGTGGAGGTGGCTTGCATGGACATCATGGGCAAGGTAACCGGAAAACCGATCGTCGATTTATTAGGCGGAAAGATGCGTGACCGGGTTCCTTTTTCGGCCTATCTATTTTACAAATATGAAGGTGCTGGCGGCGAATTAGGTTTCGGTCTTAATCCAAATGCTACAGGTTGGGATGCGGCCCGACAAAAAAGCGCGTTAAATCCCGATGAGATTGTAGCGCAAGCTAAGGCCATGTGCAAGGAATTTGGTTTTCAATCTATCAAATTAAAAGGGGGAGTTTTTGAACCTCGTCAGGAAGTGGATGCGGTGATTGCTTTGCGTGAAGCATTTGGTGAAAAATACCCCTTACGAATTGACCCAAATGCTCTTTGGACCGTTGAAACATCGATAAAATATGGGAAAGAAATGGAGCCATATTTAGAGTATTTGGAGGATCCTGTTCGAGGCCAAGAAAATATGGCGTTGGTTCGTAAGGCTTTAAAGACACCTTTGGCCACCAATATGTGTACAACTTCTTTTGGGGAAATTCCTAGGAGTATTGAAATTGGCGCCGAGGACATCATTTTGAGTGACCATCATTTTTGGGGTGGCCTACGTGCGTCGATGACATTGACGGGTATTTGTGGAACTTTTGGCCGAGAGTTGTCGATGCATTCCAACAGCCATTTAGGCATATCACTGGCAGCCATGGTGCATTTAGGTGCGGCATTACCCAAAATGACTTATGCCTTAGATACCCATTATCCTTGGCAATCGGACGAAATTATTGTCGGCGGGCGCATGAAATTTGAGGATGGTTCAGTTGAAGTACCCAGCGAACCAGGTCTAGGAGTAGAATTAGACCGAGTGGCTTTAGCGGCCTTGCATCAAAACTATTTGGCCTGTGGACTAACCAAAAGAAATGATGAAATTGAAATGCAAAAAGTTAATCCGGATTGGACTTTCAAAGCCGTTCGTTGGTAATTTAAATTAGATAAATATGATTCGCCATTCTGTTATCTTAACACTCAAGTCGAGCTTATCCCCAGCAGATAAATTGGAATATTTTGCAGCGGTCGATGAATTAAAACAAATTCCAGGGGTTCAAAAATTTGAGGTATTAAAGCAAACCAGTGCCAAAAATCCTTTTGAATATGGCATTTCGATGGAATTTGAAAACCAAGAAGCGTATGATGTATATACGGGTCATTCTTTGCATACGGCCTTTATAGAAAAATATTGGGCTGCGTGCGTGGAGGATTTTTTAGAAATCGATTATCAATTACTTGATTAATAATATCAATTTTTTAGCTTGATTTTCAAATGGGTGGGTTTAGCTTTACTAACTTTTAAAAAGTTAGTAAAGCTGGGGGGTGAGGTCCCTTTTTTTCACAATCACATTTTAATTTTCTAGCGATTTCCTGCAAATTTATTTACCCA
Source organism: Aquirufa sp. (assembly GCA_044349095.1). GTDB lineage: Bacteria > Bacteroidota > Bacteroidia > Cytophagales > Spirosomataceae > Aquirufa. Next base: position 2,557 of record JBIKRO010000009.1, read on the forward strand.
AAGCAAAAGCTAAATACTTATCTCCGGATTTAGTTTTTACCTTCCCTCCTCCACAGGCAATAACGATATACTGAACGCCGTCAATCGAGTAAATACTAGGAGAAGCGTATCCGGCAGCCGGCAATTTATATTGCCATAAAATCTTTCCGGTTTGTCGGTCCAAAGCCCGAAACATTTCATCTCTTGTCGCCGCTATAAATAGTAAACCCCCCGCTGTCACAGCTGGTCCACCATATAAATCCGTCCCCGTAGGTGGAATTCCCTTAGCCGTTAATTCAGGATATTCGCCTAATGGAATTTGCCAAAGGTGTTTTCCCGTATTCATTTCAATCGCAGTTAAAGTTCCCCAAGGCGGCCTGCTGACCGGATATCCTTTGCTATCATACCAGCGCGTATAGCCGGTAAAGCTAAAGGGGGAAAAGTCTAGCGTAGATTTTTTGACAGGGCCCTCGACGGCTAAATTCAATCCTTGGGTATAAGCTAAAATAGCCTTTTTTTCAGCCGCAGAAAGAAAATTAAAAGCGGGCATTCTTCCCCTTCCTTTGACTAAAATTTGATTTAAAAGGGGTTCCGAATATTTTTTATGGACTTCCCTTAAAGTAGGAATGGTCCCGTCTTCACTTCCTTCGCGGTTTACCCCATGGCAACTTTGACAATGTTGCACATATAGCGATTTGCCAGAGTTTTCAATCGATTTTTCTACGGGAACCAAGGAGCTATACACAGGATTTTGTTTCGCAGGAATGTAGATGACACTATTTTCATCCACCGCAGCTCCCCCCCATGTGGCCCCCCCATCCGTTGCTGGGAAAAAAATAGTTTTCTTTGTTATACTGAGGGGGATAAATGGCTGACCCGTTTGGGAATTGCGGAGTTCAGCGATGATTTCATCCTTATTTGACGCCCATTCATTTACATCTTTTTCGGTAAATGTTTGCTTGACAAATGGCAGAGGCCAAAGTGGAATGGGCTGTGTTTTAGAAGTTTGTTCCCCGACAACATCCGAAGCGGGGAAAGGCCTTTCTTCAATGGGGAATATAGGTTTACCTGTTACCCGATCAAAAACAAACATAAAACCTAGTTTGCTTAAAATAGAAACGACATCGCGTTTTTTGCCATTTTGTGTAATCGTAAATAAATTAGGTGGCGCTGGAATATCTCGGTCCCAAATGTCATGATGAACCGTTTGAAAATGCCAAAGCCGTTTTCCTGTTCGAATGTCTAAGGCCAGAAGGCAGTTGGCAAATAAATTATCCCCCTTTCTATTTCCTCCATAAAAATCAAAAGCAGCCGATCCGGTAGGAACAAAAACAATGCCTCTTTTGGAATCTACCGCCATACCCATCCAGTTGTTGGCTCCGCCAACATTCTTGTAATTATTCTTTTCCCAAGTTTTATATCCGTATTCACCGGGTTTTGGAATCGTATGAAAAGTCCAAATTAATCGCCCACTTGTAGCATCAAAAGCGCGAATATCTCCGAGCAAAGCGGGGGCAGATTCGGACACTCTGGTGCCCACAATCAATGTATTTTTGTAAATGGAAATCGGCGTATTGAGGACTGTATAATCATCGGATCCCGGACGTTTTAATCCTTCTAACAAATTGATTTTACCTTTTTCTCCAAAAGTTTCAACGGGCTTTCCCGTCTTAGCATCTAATGCAAAGAGGTAGGAGCCATAGCCAAAAAATATTTTTGAACGTTGTCCGGGAGATGAGTAAAAGGCCACACCCCGACTATTCATACTGGGCGTTTTTTCTTGAATAGCTGTTTTCCAAATTTCTCGACCACTTTTCGCGTCTACAGCAAATGCCTGCGATCCTGCCGAAACGCCGTACATGACCCCTTGAATGATGATGGGATTGCATTGAATTTGGGTGGTTTGGTTGACAGTGTCAGCACCCCCGGATGAATAGGACCAGGCAAGCTTTAAATTTTTGACATTACTAACGTTTATTTGGGTCAGTGGCGAAAAGTGATTCCTGTTGTCACCGCCATTATATCCGCCCCAATCAGTAAATTCAGGTGCGGTAAAAAAGCTAAAAAAGCCAATGAATAATAGCCCAGCGAGTAGTCTCATGGGGGAAGTTAAAAAATATTTTTTAAATCAGTTTCATGATCTAGAAAATCAGTTTAAAAAAGCATTATGCCGAAATGGGGCTTTAGCGGGATTAAATCTAAATTTTCCTGAATTTGATTGGCTTGCATTCATTAATTTTTTCAAATTTATTTTTGGAAAACTGCAATTTTAAATGAATTTATTGCATTTTTGACCCGAAAAATAATAAGCAAATAAAAGATAAAAACAATATGAAAAAGAACTCCATTATCTTGGCCCTTTTGGGAATCATGTTGAGCTTAGGCACGCTGCAAGCTCAAAAACTTTACACCTACCCGATAGGTGTTCAAACGTATACTTTTAGAAAGCATTTTCCAGTGAAAGGCGTTGAAAAAACATTAGATCTAATTAAAGAATTAGGCTTTACTGAAGTAGAAGGATCTTCTAATGGAATGGGCTTGGAAGAGTACAAGAAATTATGTGATGATAGAGGAATTTCCATTCCATCGACAGGAACGGATTTTAACGAACTAATCAAAGACCCTATGGCGGTCGTTAAAAGGGCAAAAACGTTAGGCTCTAAATTTGTCATGTGTCCTTGGATTCCGCATAAAAAAGGCCAATTCTCTTTAGCTGATGCGCAGAAAGCCGTTGAGGTTTTTAATAATGCGGGAAAGGTTTTAAAGGAAAATGGAATAACGTTGTGTTACCATGATCATGGATTTGAATTCCAACCTTTTGAAGATGGGACTTTGTTGGATTACATGATTAAAAATACGAATCCACAATTTGTTTCTTTTGAAATGGATGTGTTGTGGACGATACATGGCGGTGGTGCGGATATGCCAGTAAAGCTGCTGAAGAAATATCCAGGACGTTTCAAATTGATGCATGTAAAAGATCTTCGCAAGGGAGTCAAAGGTGATTTGACAGGTGGTACTCCTGCGGAAAATGATGTAGCTGTGGGTGCTGGTCAGGGCAACTGGAAGCAGATCATCAAATTAGCTAAAAAAGGAGGAGTTGAGCACTGTTTTATTGAAGATGAAAGTGATAAGGAATTAGAAAATATACCTTTAAGCATTGCATTTTTAAAGAGTTTATAAATTGGACAAATTTATATCGGCTTAGTTGAAATGATAAGCGTTTCGCAATCATTTATGGTATAATATTCCATTTTCGTTAACATATTTTTTCTGATATAATCGGTGTTGATTTTGATTATAATCGTCTATTAGGTATTAGAAGTGGGTTGACACATGATTAAAATGAAAACAAAAGTAGGGTTATTTGGAATCGGATTAGATACCTATTGGGCTCAGTTTGAAGGCTTGCTTGACAATTTGAAATCGTATCAAAATTTAATTAAAGATACTATAGGCCAATTTGGCGTTGAGGTTGTCGATGCGGGCATGGTGGATAATCCCATAAAGGCGCGTGAGGCCGCTGATTTTTTAAAGGTAAATGACGTTGAAATTGTTTTTTTATATGTGTCAACCTATGCGTTATCATCCACCGTATTGCCTATTGCGCAGAGGCTAAAAGTACCCGTCATTATTCTGAATCTACAGCCAGTAGCCGCACTCGATTACGATAAATTCAATCAATTAAATGACAGGGGTTTGATGACAGGAATATGGCTAGAAAACTGCCAAGCCTGTTCCGTACCTGAAATAGCTAGTGTATTTAACCGCTCGGGGATCACATACGATTTTGTTACCGGATACCTCCAAGACGAAGAAGCATGGAAGGAAATTGAAACATGGGCAGAAGCTGCGCGGGTATCACGCGCTATGCGGAATAATCGCTTAGGTGTTTTGGGACATTATTACGGTGGAATGCTTGACGTATATACTGATTTGACTAAACAATCGGCGGTATTTGGAACTCATATTGAATTATTGGAAATGTGTGAATTGAAGAAATGCCGCGATGAGGTAACTGACATTGAGGTAGAAGCTAAAATTAAGGAGTTTCATCAAATTTTTGATGTGGACCCTACGTGCGAAAAATATGAAATTGAACGTGCAGCAAAAACGTCTGTGGCGCTAGATAAATTGATTGAAAATCATCAACTCGGTTCAATGGCTTATTATTATGAAGGTGAGAACGGCAATGAATATGAAAATATTGTCACTTCTGTTATTGCTGGAAACACCTTGCTCACGGGACGAAATATTCCTGTAGCGGGGGAATGTGAAGTGAAAAATGCGCAGGCAATGAAAATTATGTCAGAATTTGGCGCGGGCGGGTCCTTCTCAGAATTTTATCTGATGGATTTCAAGGATGATGTTATTCTGCTTGGCCATGATGGACCAGCACATTTTGCTATCGCAGAGGGGCCGGTAGGTTTAGTTCCGCTTCCCATTTATCACGGAAAGCCCGGCAAAGGATTATCTATTCAAATGACAGTAAAACACGGTCCAGTTACCTTGCTTTCAGTAGTTGAAGGGAAAAATGAGGTATTTCTTTTGCTCGCTCAAGGTGAATCAGTTGAAGGGCCTATTCTCGAAATAGGCAATACCAATAGCCGATACCGTTTTCCCATAGGCGCGAAACGGTTTATGAATGAATGGTCGAAGCAAGGTCCAGCGCATCATTGTGCGATCGGTATTGGACACATAGGAAATAAAATTGAAAAACTGGGTCAGATTTTAGGTATTGAAGTGGTGACGATTTGTTAAGCCCTGAAGAACGTAATTTGCGGTCTTTAAAAAATACAGAGTATGTAATGAGGTGCGATTTTTGTTAAATTATTTTCGAATTTACCGCCTTTTATTGGCTTTAAAATTTACAATTAAACATAAAAACGATGAAAAACTGGCTATTTATCTTTTGTTTTTTGGGCATTCATTCAATGATTTTTGCCCAAGATCGTCCCTTGCAAATCATTATGATTGGCGCTCATCCCGATGATTGTGATATTAAAAGTGGAGGCACCGCCGCGCTTTTTGTGGCCATGGGCCATCACGTTAAATTTGTTTCTGTCACGAATGGAGACGCAGGTCATCAAAGCGAAGGCGGTGGAATGTTAGCTAAACGTAGAATTGCTGAAACCAAAGAAGTGGCCAAGCGCCTAGGGGTTTCTTACGATGTATTGGATAATCATGATGGCGAATTACTTCCTACTTTGGAAATCCGACTTCAAATCATTCGCAAAATTAGAGAGTGGAAAGCGGATGTGGTGATTGCCCCACGTTCAAATGATTATCACCCTGACCACCGCTATACGGGTGTTTTGGTGCAAGATGCGGCCTTCATGGTGGGTGTTCCAAACATTGCTCCAGACACGCCTCCATTGCGTAAAAATCCTGTTTTTTTATATTTCCAAGACAATTTTAAGAAGCCAAATCCTTTCCAAGCCGATATCGCTGTGGATATAACTTCAGTCATTGCCAAAAAATTAGATGGCTTAGATGCCCATCAATCTCAGTTTTTTGAGTGGCTTCCTTGGATCGGAAATTACGAATCCGAAATCCCTAAAGACAAGGCGAAGCAGAGAGAATATTTATTGAGCAAGCGCGTTACTAAGGTAAATCCTGAAGTAAAAAAGGCACTTGAAAAATGGTACGGAAAAGAAAAAGCGGAACAGATTAATTATGCTGAGGCTTTTGAAATTTGCGAGTATGGAAGTATTCCGACGGAAGCTGAAATTCGCAGACTATTTCCGATGTTAGGTCGTTAATTTTTTAAAATTTATCAAGTAAGCTTAGGATTAGATAAGGAACAATTAGTGAAGGACATCAAATTACTGCTGGCCGAAAAATAGTCGGTCCGCCATACCCATTAAACTTAATTGCTTATTTACGTCAAAATAAAAATGAATGCAAGCTAATTTTTTGTCCGTAGTCCTTATGCCTTTGGCCCTTGCACTCATCATGATGGGCCTGGGATTATCGCTAACATTGGCCGATTTTAAACGCGTTTATCTTTTTCCAAAAGCCGTTATCATTGGCCTGTTTTGTCAAATGTTTGTCTTGCCCATCATTTGTTTTTTAATCATCAAGGCGATGGGTATACCACCGGTATTGGCGGTTGGCCTAATGCTATTAGCCGCCGCTCCGGGCGGACCCTCAGCCAATCTTTACAGCCACATCGCCAAAGGAGATGTGGCCCTTAATGTTACTCTTACGGCTTTAAATAGCTTATTTTCCGTGTTTTCCATTGCTGTCATCGTGAATCTATCGATGGCTCATTTTTTGCAACAAAACACCTATTTGCCTTTGCAATTCAGTAAAGTCTTGGAGGTATGTTATGTCGTCATTTTGCCTGTTGGCCTAGGAATGATCATCCGAAATCGTGCGCCCCAATTCACCCAGAAATTAGAGAAACCGGTTAAAATAATTTCCGCTATTTTTTTAGCGCTGATCATTATTTTAGCAGGCCTTCGCGAACGAGATCATTTGTTGGCCGACCTTAAGACCGTCGGTCTAGCGGCCTTAACATTCAATATTTCTTGTTTATTGATCGGCTATTATATTCCGCTATTTTTCAAGCTTTCTACAAAACAAGCTATTGCCATCGGCATGGAAATTGGAATTCACAATGGGACTTTGGCTATTTACATTGCCTTAAATGTGATCGGGAATGGAACGATGACGATACCCGCGGTGGTCTACAGCATCATGATGTTTTTGACGGCGGCGGTGTTTGCGTGGTTGGTGAATGTGCGTCGGCATCCAATTTCATCTTAGCGATTTTCTTGATCGACCAGACATAGAGCACCTCCACTTTCTGTCTTGCCCAAGGCGTTTTTCTCAAAAATGAAAGACTTGATTTAATGCTAGGTTCGAACGAAAAACAATTAATTCTAATCTTTTTTGACATTTCATCCCAACCGTATAGCGCGACTAAATCCGTCAAAATGACTTCTAGTGTTTTCCCATGTAAAGGATCGTTCGATTTTTCTTCCATGTTCAAAATTAAGGTAATTTTTTGAAATCAATGATAGGCATTTTATTTGCCGCGGGCCGTTGAAAAATTTGATTTAAAAAAGAAATTCCATTAAAAAATCCTCCATTTTGCAAGTAAAAATACCCAGATTTTTCTCCTCCGTCATAGTCTTTTCTATAGCCTCGTTTAGCGATGTCATCGCCCGTAAATTTTGCTTCTGTTAACTCAAACCATTGGCCACTTGAATCAGAAACCCATTGATTCTGATAGGTCGCCTGCCTCAAAATATGGCCAAAACTAGGGTTGAAATTCTCGACAAACGAATGGGGTCTTTTATACCAGGTATCTGTTTTTGGTCTCTTAAATGAGGCGATGAGCATCCAATCCAGTGAGCTAGATTCTTTGAAATAGGCTGTATAATTCGTGGAACCAGAACCATCTGGCTCGACCGAATTTAAAAATTGATACGTCTTTCCCGCCTCCCATTTATATCTCAAATAGCTTTGTCCCCCGGAACCCTCATTTCCAAATTCCCCGGTGTAAACTCCTTCGCCCTTTTTTAACAATTTGATTTTTTGATCGTCAGGGATAGCAGCAGGATTATCTGTTTTAAACGGACTCCAAACAGAAAACAAAACACGCCTCTCATTTTCGGAATTTACCTGAATTCCAAAATAGCCCTCCGCAAATCCATTGGCCATAAAATAGGAACCTATGGGATCTAGGCCCACGGGAATAGTCACTTCATTATAAAACCATTTGACATTTTTCTCCATCGGCACGGTATAACTCAAATGCACTGAAGGGCCTCTTCGGCCCCAATAAAATCGATTATCTATATTGTCTTTAACGAAGCTAAATTCGCCCGGCTCATGGGTCAGGATGATTAAAGAGCTTATGGCTGCAAAATTATTTGTTTCTTTAGAAATGCCCTCCAAAACTAGTTTTTGATAGCCTGCAGTCAATACAAAATTCCCAACAAATACAGGATTTTTTTGAAATTTAGCCAGTTGGACTACTTGAGATTTCTCCCCTAAAGTACATTTAATTTTGCTCGAAAACTCCCCGGGCAATAGCGCAATATATAATGCACAGGTTCTCGTTTTTTCATTTTTAAAATAAATGTTAAAGGTACTTTTTTCAGAGGACCAAGTCGTAATTCCATTCTCACTGATGGCATCACTGGTTACACCTTTGGGTTCAATAAAGGTATTTCCTCCTAGGGGAATGGTCGTGGTATCTGATATGATCGCCTTTATTTGTGGTGCATCATTCGGTTCGCAGGCGGTGGCCGAGATTGAAAAGATCAAACACAGGATCAGTAAAATATTCTTGTTCATAGGTCAATTAAAATTCAAAAGTATCCATTTTTATTTTTTAATCATTCAAAATAGACAAATTGCGCTACCCATAAAAATTTCCTATGTTTACGAGATAAACCTGTTAACTCAATGAAATCAAAGCAATTATATTTAAGTATGCTGGTCGTAGCGATGTCGCTAGGGACGGCTTGGGCGATTCGAGGCCAATTTGGCCACGAACATGGTGCTGCCTGGGCTGGCGGGATTGGATCTCTAGCCACTCTTTTAGTTGTGAAAAGAAAAGATTGGTTAGCAAAATCTTTTTCCGTGGTCTTGGCAGGTGCGTTGGGATGGGGCTTGGGTGGCATGATGAGCTATGGAATGGTGGTAGGCTATGGCCGAGGAAGTGACTGGCCCAATGTATTTTATGGCTTAACCATGTTATTTGTGATCGGTGGTTTATATGGTTTTTTAGGGGGTGGGCTATTCGGATTAGGCCTTTCCAATACAATAAAAAAGCCGATTAAATGGCCAAAATTGATCTTGGAAATGACCGCCGGTGGAATCATTTTTTATTTCTTTCTCGTTGAACAATTTGGTTTTTATATGACCCCTCCGCGCTCAGAAGTATGGGCTGTGTGTTTGGGTATGGCAGTTGCGTTAACTTGGAATATGATTCGGGGAAAAAAGAAGTCGGCTCTTCGGGTCGCCATTTTTTCAGGTTTAGGGGGTGGTTTTGGTTTTGCTTTCGGCAACTTTCTCCAAGTATTAGGCCAAACCACTGAAATTCATTTTAACTTTTGGAACGTCATGGAGTATTCCTTAGGGTTCTTTGGCGGTCTTGGCTTAGCTTATGGTACGTTGACCAGTGATTGGGGGAAAGAAAAACCGGCGCCTGTAAAAAATCAGGTATTCCAAATAATCATGTTGGTCCTTGTGATTCCCGTGATTATGTGGCAACAAAATTTCGAGTGGGAGCGAATCCAGTCTACGTTTGTCAAATTATTGCCCACAGATAATTATCCCTTTTACGATGGGGTCATATGGGGATCCGTGATATTAATTGTTGGCGCAGGCGCGTATTGGATCTTTAGATTTAAGAAATTTGAAACCTTGGATTATAGAGAAGTTAAGACCTTTTTCTTTGGGCATTGGGCCTTATATATCGCTTTAAGTTTCTTGATTACGGGGGCATTTATCAGCACCTATCGTGTCGAGCAGTACTTATACATCGTTAATTTTGTGGTTATCTTTTTTCTAATAGATCGCACAGAACCTGAAATAATTCCTCGGTCATTAAAGCTTTTTGCGGGACTTAAAAACGGAGCTATTGTTCTCGTGTTTATTGGAATTCTTGCGGCCATAGCGATAAATTCTCATGGAGAAATTAAAGGGGTAAAAAAGAGGTTTGGTGCGGAACCTGTGGTGGCAGATACGTTGAAAAAATGATGAAAAAGCGCTTACATCTGGTCGTATTATTTTTCGTTGGCCTTTCGGTCCAAGCACAAATTTTTCCGGGAAATCCCAAGCGGGTGCTTTTTATTGGGAATAGCATCACTTATGCGGGGAGGTATGTGCAGATTATTGAGGCGTACCAGCGAGCCAAATTTCCGAATCAAGAAATTGACATTTACAATGTGGGTTTACCTAGTGAAACGGTATCAGGCTTGTCGGAAGATGGGCATGCCAGCGGGCGTTTTCCCAGGCCTGATTTACATGAGCGATTGGCCCGAGTATTAGAACAAATAAAGCCCGACCTAGTATTCGCGACGTATGGAATGAATGATGGAATTTATCTTCCTTTGGATTCAGCAAGATTTCTAAAATTCAAAGAGGGTATTTGTTGGATGCACGACCAAGTAGTATTTTCTGGTGCCAAAATTATTCACATAACCCCTTCCTTGTATGAAGAAAAACCCAATGAAAACATAGGTTATGGGAAGGTGCTGAATGAATATTCACATTGGCTGACCCAGCAAAAAAATTGGCAATTCATTGACACCCACAGTGCGCTTCAAAAGTACTTAAATACCGAATTAACAAAGGATGCCAACTTTCGAATCTCGAAAGATGGGGTACATCCAGGCGAACAAGGTCACTGGATGATGGCCAAAGAAATTTTGAGGTATTTGGGTGCGAAAAAAATAAGTCGAATGAATTCCGTGGAGGAAATGCTGGAACCTTTGAAAGACCCGAAAGCATTTTTTGATATCGTTGTAGAGCGCCATAACATCTTAAAAGATGCCTGGCTAACGCAAACAGGTCATAAAAGACCCGAAATGAAAAAGGGATTGCCTCTAACCGAAGCTAATGTAAAAGCGGCTGAGTTGATGAAAAAAATAAAAGAATTTACTCCTTAAATAAAGCCATATGAAAAATTTATTGATCAGTGTCATCACAGGATTTATCATGATAATCGCCCAAATTTCGTTGAGCGCTCAAAATCAATTGACTTGGCCCAAAGGTAAAAAGATGGCATTGAGCCTGACTTTTGATGATGGCCGTGGAAGCCAGGTGAATGGGGGCACGGCGCTTTTAGATAAATATGGAGTTAAGGCCACGCTATATGTCATGCCAAACGCCATTGAAAAAAACGTAGCGCTTTGGAAAAAAGCGGCAGAGAATGGCCATGAAATAGGGAATCATTCGAGCTTACATCCGTGCTCAGGAAATTTCGCTTGGTCTAGAAATAGGGCATTAGAAGAGTATACCTTGGAAAAAATGCAAAAAGAATTGGTCGAGTCTAATGAACAATTGCATCAAATGATTGGCATAAAACCAGAATCGTTTGCCTATCCCTGCGGGCAGAAGTTTGTGGGCAATAATGAAAAAACGCAAAGTTATGTGCCCTTGGTGTTTCAATTATTTAGCTCGGGCCGTGGCTGGCGCGATGAAGCGCCGAATGACCCCGCGTATTTAAATATGGCCCAATTGACCGGAGTTGAAATGGATGGCAAGAATTTTGATGAGATATTGCCGATGATCAAAGATGCGAGCGAAAAGGGGTATTGGCTCGTTTTAGCTGGTCATGAAATGGGGCAGGGTGGAAATCAAACTACTAGATTAAGCATGTTGGAAGATCTAATACGTTATGCACAAGATCCCCAACATGGCATTTGGATAGCTCCGGTAAAAGAGGTCACAAAATATTTAAAGCGGTAATTATTTTTTCTCAATCGAGAACATATCTCTGACTACCCCGTCGGCACAAATCCATTGCGCATTTAATTTTTTGTTCACCACATCGATCAACATGGATCCTCCTTCGGTGACATTTGAGTACACGGAAGATTTTAATGGATAGTCTTTTTGCTTGCCGCCTAATTGGCCCCCAGAACCATTAACAATATAAATGGTGCCTTGGCTTTCTCCTTTATTGATCACGTAGGTATTGGGTGCAACTTCATTCGCTTTTTTGTGAACGGCAGCGTCATAGGTGGCGCTTTTCCCCGTATGCCCAACCATCGGATGGTTTCTCTCGTAGCCGTGGCTGTGGCCACAAATCACTAAATCGACTTTATATTTTTCTAAGATTGGGGTGATATTTTCTCTGACTTTATACATCCAAATTTCGGTATCAGAGTCATGAGACGCTTTTGAGTACGGTGGTTTATGCCAATACACAATGGTCCAAGGCAATTTATTCGCTTCTAAATCTTTTTTCAACCAAGTCGCTTGTTTGCCATTTTCATTGTATAAATAACTACTGTCTGGCTCCATCGCTTCGCTGTCCAAAGAAATTAAATGCACATTTCCGTAGTTGAATGAATAAAATGATTCCGTTCCCGAAGGTAATCCTCCATTTTCGCCTTTGGTGGGCATGTTGAAAATTTTAAAATAAGGAGGCAAGGAAGGATCATGTTTTCCTGCATAATCATGGTTGCCCGGAGAAGGCCAAACAGGTAGATTTTTAAAGAAAGTATCTTGGTAAACTCTGAATACATGATTTTGGTATTCCTCTTCTTTTCCGTTTGAATAGGCATTGTCCCCCATCCAAATCCATGCATCTGGTTTATGTGTTTTTGTCGCATTAAACATCGCATCACGCACACCTGCTTGGTTTTTAGAGCTATTTCCAAAATCCCCTAGGGCCCAAATACGCACCGGTTTTGTGGATCCAGCTTTAGGTACGGTATTAAAATAATGGGTATCGTCACCGCCCACTTTAGTTCCTGCGGAAATGATGGCGTAATAGTATTTTTTTCCGGGGCTTAAGTTTTTGATTTCTACTTCATGCTCGGTAAGTAAGTTGGCATCTGTGACCGATTTATTTAATTGGCCTGGGCTGTTGCCATAAATTACTTGGCTATTGGCCGCGATATCTGTGCGCCAACGAACCACCCCCGAAGTAGGTGTAAAGTTTTGTAGGTAGGGCCCACGAATTACTTTGATGTCTTGTGCGCTGCAAAAAAATGTAATTAGAAGGAATAAGATCGTAAAACGTTTCATGTTAATAGGAGTAAATGGGGTATTAAAATTAGGTAGTTCAAAATTACACAACTATTTTTTGGTTTATTTATTTTCAGATTAACTTACGATAAATTCTTTTGAATATTGTAAAGGTGTTTTTCCAGTGATCTTCTTGAATGCATTATTGAAATTTGGAAAATTGTTGAATCCGGCCTCATAGCACACTTGGGTTACTTGGAATTGATTTTCCTTAATTAATTTACAAGCATACTCGACACGTATTTCATTCAAGAAATGGGAAAAGTGCTTTCGAGTTCTATTCTTAAAATACCGACAAAATGAATTGGAACTTAGGTTGGCCACCTCGGCAATTTCCTCGATCGTTATTTTGCGTTTAAAATGTTTGGCAGAAAAATTATAGATCGAATTTAATCGAGCGGTTTCCTTATCGCTGGGATTATGCTCTAAAATCCGAGTTGCTAACATGTCTATTTCTGGACTTTGAGAGAGGGAATCCAATAATTTAAGCAGCTCGAGAATGAGGTTGTTTTTCGTGTCATCCATCATCTGAAGCATTTGCTTGACAATAGCGGCTTTGGTTTTGCCTGTAATTCTTAGGCCAAGTTTTGATTTTTCAAGCAGTAACTTGACATATCTATTTTCAACAAGCTCAAAAAAATCAGGCCCGAAAATCGCTGGATCAAAATGGATTACGACTGCTGATACCCCCAATTCAGGATTGCCTTGGAAATAAATGTTATCACTTCTCAAATAATGAGGGCAATTTGACCCGATTAAAAGCAGGTCACCATCCTGAAAACGTTGGATACTATCCCCGACAAACTGAGTGCCTGTTCCTTTATCAATAAATAATAGTTCTATTTCCGGATGGTAATGATATTGATTATAAAAATAACTAACATTGTCTCGTCGGATGCTAAAGGAGCGAAGTGACTGAGCAGAAACTTTTAATAGGTGAGCCTTCATAAATTTAATTATTCCACGGAATTCGACAGTGTTCTTTTACTTATTTGAATATTTATGCCAAAATAATTTATTTATTTGAATTTTCCATTTAATTTTGGCATTTATTAAATCTAATACTTTGTAAGAATTTTATTATTTCTGTTACCGATTAATTATTTATTTTTATCTACTTCTAAATTTATTACGTATGATGTCACATTTTCAGCAACAAATGCTTCGGTATTTGGCACTCACAACCTTTGTATTTGCGTTAAGCATCTCGACAATGGTTGCGCAAACAAGAACCATCACCGGTAAAATTACCGCGAGCTCAGATGGTACTGGAATTCCAGGTGTTAATATTCAAGTGAAGGGAACTCAAAAGGGGACGAGCAGCAATGCCAGTGGAGCCTATTCTTTGGAAGTTTCTGGCGCAAGCCTCGTATTATCTTTTACATCGATTGGTTTTGATGCCCAAGAAATTAAGGTGGGTAACCGAAATGTAGTTGATGTCGAAATGACTTCTAGTACCCAAGAACTAAACGAGGTCGTAGTGACAGCCTTAGGAATTAAACGCGAAGAGAAATCTTTGGGTTATTCGGTAGGTAAAGTAGCGGGCAAGGACCTTAATCGTGTCATTACTGAAAACGTATTGAATGGCCTCTCTGGAAAATTAGCTGGGGTAAGCATCAACGCGACGGGTGCGACAGGATCTTCAGTGAGTATGATTATTCGCGGTGCGAAGTCATTAAGCAATGACAATCAGCCCTTATTTGTGATTGACGGTGTTCCGGTGATTAATACCTTGAACAACATAGGCCAAGTGGGTAATGATAACCGAGTGGATTATGGTAATGCCATATCAGATTTAAATCCGGATAACATTGAAAGTGTTTCTGTTTTAAAAGGACCTAGTGCCGCGGCACTGTATGGATCAAGAGCTGGAAATGGTGTGGTTTTGATCACAACTAAAACCGGCGCTAAGTCAAATAAAATGACGGTTAATGTCAATTCAAATACCGTATTTGATAATCCTTTCAAGTTTTTAGATATGCACTCGAAATTTGCTACGGGAATATTGCCATTTACGCCGGACAATAACCCATATCCAGGGGGTATCTTGTCCATTGAAGAGCGTTCAGCCGGAGGAATTGGCCCAGAATTAGATAAGGGATATTTGGCCTATCAGTGGAATAGCCCTAAAGATGCGTCAGGAAAATTAATTCCTACTGAATTAAAGTCATATCCGAATAACTTGAAAAACTTTGTTCAAACGGGGATTACGACAACTAATGGCTTCTCTATCTCCAATAGTACGGATGCGGCTACCTATCGAATTTCATATTCAAATATGACCAATCGTGGATTAATTCCAGGATCTGATTTATTTAAAAACTCGATCGATTTAGCTACTTCGTTGAAGTTGACGAATAAAATTAAGTTAAGCACCAACTTCGACTTCAGTCGCAACAATTCAAACAATCGTCCTGCGAGTGAGCGTGGTTCTAATCCATTGCAGTGGGCTTATGCGGTTTCACCACATATTAACATCTTGGATTTAAAAGATTATTGGGTTCCAGGAAGAGAGGGTTTACAACAAAAGTCTCAAGCGATTGGAAATTATAACAACCCATGGTTCTTAGCCTACGAAGTTAAAAATGCTTTTGAGCGTAATCGCTTTTTTGGTAATGCTAAATTAGATTATCAAATCAACAAAGAATTTAGCTTAATGGCTCGTTACTCTTTAGATACCTATGGAGAAACAAGAGAAACGAAAATTGCACCCAGTTATACGGGTGAGAAAAACGGAGCTTATGGCTTAACCACGCTTTCTCCTTCAGAAACCAATATTGATTTCTTGGCTACGTATGCAAAGTCCTTACAAGATTTCTCTTTGTCACTTTCTGTGGGGGGGAATGCTAGAAACTCAACAAATCGTTTTATCAGTGAATCAAGTAGAGGCGGAACAGGCTTAGTTATTCCGGGCTTATATACACTACAAAATATCGCTACTGCCAACATTCAATATTCAAGTTCTCAATCTAAGAAAGTAGTTTACTCTGCCTATGGAATGGCTAACGTAGGATATAAGGACATGATTTATTTAGATTTGACGGCTCGTAATGATTGGTCAAGTACATTGCCGGTGGACAATAGATCTTATTTCTATCCTTCAGCATCTTTAAGTGTATTGTTGAACGAGATGTTCCAAATACCTAATAACCGCATCGACTTAATTAAAGTACGTGCAGGTGTAGCGCAAGCAGGTAATGATACAAACCCTTATGCTTTGTTTAATACATTAGGATTGGCAGAACCGTGGGCTGGTGTAACAAGGTTATCAAAACCAGGGTCTATTTTATTGCCTGATTTGAAGCCTGAAATTACTACTTCGATGGACCTAGGTTTGGATGTAACCATGTATCGTAATCGTTTGAGATTCTCAGGTACCTATTATACGGTTGAGAATAGAAATCAAATTATTCCAACCACCCTACCTGCTTCCACTGGTTTCTCCTCAAAGAATATCAATGCAGGATTGTTAGTAAGCAAGGGAATTGAATTAACATTAGGAGGTACGCCGATAGATAAAAACGGTTGGAGATTAGATTTGACAACAAACTTCTATCAGAATGCAACAAAAATAGAAGAGTTATCGACGGGTTTAAATTTCTATACCTTATGGACAGATGCTAAAGGTGGCGCTTGGACTTATGTAGGCGATACGATTGGAGATATTTATGATGCCGAAATCGTTACGGTAAAAGATCAATCTTCTAAGTATTTTGGATATCCGATCTTAGATAGCGATGGTTCATGGCAATCCATTGGAGCGTCAAACTCAAGAACTAAAATTGGTAATTTCAATCCTGATTTTATCTTAGGTTTACAAACTTCGTTAACCTATAAAAATTGGAGCTTGAACATGACGTTTGATTGGAGAAATGGTGGGGACTTTGTTTCTCAAACCTATCGCTATGGTGAGTCTGATTTGAAATCTCAAAGATTCTTGGATAATTTAATCAATCCTGGTACTATGACGGGTGACGTTTTACGTAATTACTTAGTAGCTAACCAAGAAACAATGATTAAGATCAATGGAAACACTTTCCCGATTGTGGGAGGACCAACCAAAGAATATGGGGGTTACCCATTTGAATATGGTGGAAAAGTTTATCCTAATGGAGTATTCAATCCTGGGGTTCTTGCGCAATATGATAGCAAAGGAAACATCACGGGATATGAGGAAAACTTAGGTGGACCTAATACACGTATCATTCCATACGGAGATAATTATCCTTGGAGTTTTACGCGTGCAGCTACTTTTGATGCTTCTTTCTTGAAATTAAGAGAAGTGTCTATTGGCTATGAAGTACCAAGCAATGTAGTGAAGAAATTAGGCTTACAAGCAGCTAACTTTTCCGTATATAGCCGTAACATCATCTTATGGACTGCTGCTAAAATAGGAATAGATCCAGAGACGGCATTCCAACCTCAAGCTGGCGTACAAGCAGGAACACAATTTAAACAAGGTATCGAGCGATACAATGTGACACCATGGGTCATTCCAGTAGGATTTAGACTTGGTTTAACATTTTAATTCAATCACCTTAAAATTTTGAAATCATGAAAATGAATAAATATATAAAAATCGCAGTTTTTGCCGTATTAACAGGCTCATTCTTCTCTTGTGAAGATTTAACCTCGGTCAATACGAACCCCAATGGAGTTCAGCCAGATATGGTGAACCCCAATTTAATTATGCCTACGGTCTTGACCGAAATGGCAAAGGCGTATGTCAACTTAGGATATCAGGATATCGCTGGTGTTGTGCAGCATACTCAAAAAGATGCTTGGTCTTCAGGTCATAATGATTACGACTGGGGCGGAAATCAGAGTTGGGCCGGCTATTACGGTTTACTTAGAGACAATGAATTATTATATCAACGTGCCGTTACGATGAACTTAGAGTTTCATCAAGGTGTTGCTTTGGTGAATAAAGCATTCTTATTTGGTTTAATTACGGACTTATGGGGAGATGCTCCATATACCAATGCCTTGAAAGGGGAATTAGGAGGCTTAGAAAATATTCTTCCAGCCTATGATAGCCAAGAAACGATTTATGCAGGAATCATCGCTGATTTAGAAAAGGCAAATAAATTATTGTCAAAACAAAAATCGGAGTATTCAAGCATCGTAGATAACGTGGACGTTATTTATGCAGGGGATCCGACTAAATGGAGAAAATTTGCTAACTCATTAGCGCTTCGTTATTTCATGCGTATTTCAGGAAAGAAGGCGGATGTAGCGAAAGCAGGTATCGAAAACATCGTTAAAAATGCAGCAAATTATCCAATCATCACTTCTAACTCAGATGATGCAACGATGGGATTCCCTGGGACTTCAGATGGTACTTCTTGGCCTGCAAACGCAGTATATGATGTATCTGGAAGTAATTACCGCCGTATCAAAATGGCCAATACTTTTGTTGAATACTTACAAGGAGTCAAAGATCCACGTTTAGGCGTATGGGCGGCTAAAGTTGAAATTCCATTAATCGTGGATGCTACTTTACCTGCTGGAACAGATAAAATTGAGGGTGGCAAACGTTATTTATCCCCTGATAAAGTAGGCAAATCGGTTGTAGACACAGATGCGGAATATGTAGGCCTTCCTACTTCATTCTCTGCACTGCCTTCTGCGTATAATTTAAATCCTACGCCAGGTCAAACTTCGTTTAATCCTCACGTATCTTTTTTAGCACCTATGTATAAGAATGCTTCGGGTCCTTTATTAAGAGCTCGTTTGGTGTCTGCTGCAGAGGTCAACTTCATCTTAGCGGAGGCAGCCCAAAAAGGCTGGTCTGTGGGTGATGCTAAATCACTTTATGAAGCAGGTGTTAAAGCATCTTTAGCTACTTGGGGTGTTAGTGGCTCATCAGCTGCATACCTTGCGGGTAGCGGCGTAGCTTACAACGGAACTTTGAAGCAAATCATGGAACAAAAATGGATTGCTTCTTGGACTGCAGCTACGGAATCTTGGTTTGATTATAGAAGAACAGGCTTGCCTGCTTTAACTGCTGGTCCAGCTGCGAAACGCCAAGCATTACCATTGCGTTTTTATTATATGCAAGATGAAATCAGAATCAATGCTAAAAATGCAACCGCCGCGATGGATAAATTAGAGGTAACTAATTATTCACAAGCAGATGGCAAAAACAGTGCGTGGTCTAAACCATGGCTTTTAATAGGCACAAGTAAGCCATATTAAAAAGATTTTTTATTAAATTAACCACAGGTATTTTTGCCTGTGGTTTTTTTTTCTTTTAAATGTTTCAAATTATGATGCATCGCTTCATTTGTCTTTGCTTATTCGTGATGGCTAGCTTCTCGGTCCAAGCACAAAATATTCGTGTAGGTGCCGCTGTTAGGGTCATTACTCCGGATCCTCTTTTGCCCGTGTCGGGTGGCATTGGGGTGCCGCATCCTGTCAAAGAAAAGCGTGGGGATTTGTTTGCCCGAGCGATGGTTTTTGAACAAGGAGGTACTCGATTTGCGATCGTCAATGTCGATAATTTAGGTTGGACTTCCATCTTAGGCAACCGCTCCCGTGCACTCATTAAGGGCATCGCTCCTGAAAATATTTTGATTGGCGCCACTCATACGCACAGCGCTCCTGATGCCTACGGCTTTCCAGATATGTCGGGGAAATCTTATGCCGATCTAAAATATTTGGATTGGTGTGTGAAGCAAATTGCTGATGCGGTGAATGAGGCATCTGCTAATCTCCAACCGGCGTCTTTAAAAGTAGCCATGGACGAAGCGAAAGGGAAAATAGCCTACAACTATTATGCCCCAGCACTTTATGATCCTCGTTGCGGTGTCATTCAAGCGATCGCTACTTCAGGTCCACGCACAGGAAAACCGATCGCGACTTTAGTAAATTATGCCGTTCATCCAGAGGTCTTAGGAAATAGTCGTGGAATTTTAAGTCCCGACATGATTGGACCCTTGTACCAAAAAATTGAATCTACGATCGGCGGTGTGGCCTTATTTATGAATGGCGCCCAAGGAGGTATGGTTACCGCAGATACCCGATTGGAATATGGAAAGGAAGGCCAAGGGCAGAAAGAAGCCAACACCTGGGAAGAATGCATTCGAATCGGAGAGCTTTTAGCAAACGAAGCGATGCGTATTGTGGCGGCTGCTCCAGTACTTGTTAACCCAGCACTCTATTGTACCTCTAGAAAATTAGAATTCCCCATCGATTCTGAAATCATGCGGTATATTTTGAAAAAATCTCCTTTAAAATATGAGGGAGGAAAAGAAAATTATGTGACGACTCAGCTCAATCTTTTGAATATTGGGCCCGCACAAATCTTAACCGTTCCTGGCGAGGCATTGCCTAATGTGGGATATTATGTGAAAAGAAATATGAATACCAAAATGCCATTTCTATTTGGGTTGACCAATGACGCCTTTGGGTATATGTTGGCCAAAGTAGATTTCAATTCCTTCAAACGATACGAATATGTCTCCCGAACTTCCTTAGGTGAAATGACCGCCGAAATTTATATGGAACAAGCCCTTAAATTAGTGAAGGAAAGTCCCAAACCACAGAAATAAAATAAATCTCCAAACCTATTTACATCATGAATTATCGCTTTAATTTATTGGCCATTTTTTGCCTACTAAGTTTCCAAATATTAGCCCAAACCGAGAAAACCTATGCCGAAAAATTAGGATTTCCAAAAGGGAAAAAGGTATTAATTTTCCACGTGGATGACTGTGGAATGTCTTATTCTTCGAATCAAGGCGCCTATAAATCGATGGAGCAAGGAGTAGCCACTTCTTGTAGCATCATGATGCCATGTCCTTGGGCCGCCAGCTTTATTCATTATTTGCAGAAAAATAACCCTAAAGCAGATGCTGGATTACACCTGACTTTAACTTCGGAATGGAAGGATTATCGCTGGCCTGCGCTGGCTGGGTTCCAACAAGTTCCCACATTAAGTGATGGAGATGGTTGCTTATATCATAGCGTGGAGCAGGTCATTAAAAATGCGAGTCCTGATGAAGTGGAAAGAGAAATTAGAGCGCAAGTAGAACGTGCCAAACGTTTAGGTTGGGACCCTTCACATTTAGACTCTCACATGGGAACCCTATTTGCGTACCCTCCATTTTTGGAGCGCTACGTGAAAGTGGGCATTGAATTAGGTATCCCAGTGATGTTTCCAGGTGGCAATAATAAAATGATGATTGAGTCGATGAACTTGCCTCTGATCAAGAAAATGAAGGCGGAGGGAACTTGGAAAGAGGGAACAAAACTAGAAGCTAAACGCTATGGCCTAACGGACTTATTTGGCGAAGCTAGTAAAATGGGCGAGAGACTTTGGAATGCCGGCTTACCTGTATTAGACGACTTACATACGTTTAGTGGAGATTGGAAACCAGCTGGGAATCCCACGGCGGATGAATGGGGGAAATACAAGGCCCAACAATGGATTGAGACTATAAAAAATATGAATCCGGGAGTGGCCATGATGATTGTTCATAGCAGCGATATTACGGAAGAATTTAAATACGTGTCTGGATCTGGCGGTTCTCGTTTAGCCGACATGAATTCCATGATGAATCCTGATTTAAGGGCTTATATTGAAAAAGAGGGGATCATTTTAACGACCTTCCGCGAGTTATTGGAACGCCGTAAAAAAGTCAAATAAGATGAGAAAATTTTTCGTTTTATTATTTATTCTGAGTTTCCCTTTTATAGCCTTTACACAAAAATCAGCTAGTCCTATCGTGGAATCTATGCTTATTTTTCCTGGACAGGAAAAACATGTGCATGGTAGTAGCATGGTGGCTTTGCCGAATGGCGATTTTTTGTCGGTGTGGTTTTATGGCAACGGCGAACGAAATTCAGACGATGTGAAGTTGATGGGCGCCCGATTACCAAAAGGAGCAAAAGCCTGGAGCGAACCTTTTTTAATGGCCGATACGCCTAACCTACCTGATTGCAATCCCGTATTATTTTTAAACCAAAGCGGTAAATTGTTTTTAGTCTGGATCGCGGTGCAATCGAACCGTTGGGAACAATCCATTTTGCGCGTCAAAACGACAACAAATTATACGAAACCCGGCGCCCCCATTTGGGAATGGCAAGACAATATTTTGCTAAAAATGGATGATCGGTTTGCCAAGGAAATTGCCACAAAACTCAAGGCCTTACCCTCTCATGCAATTGGCTGGGCTGGTTACGCCCCGAAATACGACGAGATGATTAATGCGGCTGCGCTAGATCCCATGAAGCGAAATTTGGGTTGGATGACTCGAATCAAACCCTTGCTGATAGGTGAAAATCGAATGGTTTTGCCCTTGTACTCAGATGGATTTAATTTGTCCATCATGGCCATTTCAGATGACCAAGGGTCCACTTGGCACCCAAGCTTACCTGTCGTCGGTCGCGGACCCATTCAGCCTGCTTTGATTCGTAAAAAAAATGGAAACATCATGGCGTTTATGCGGGATAGTGGAGATGATCCTCCTCGCGTACACATCAGTGAATCGGCGGATCTAGGAGAAACTTGGACCCCAACGATCAAATCCGAAATACCCAATACCGCCAGTGTAGAATTGCTCGTTTTAAAAGATGGGCGTTTGGCATTTTTGGGTAACGACATTACAGATGGTCGATATCGATTCCAATTATATCTTTCAGAAGATGAGGGCAAAACATGGAAATGGAAAATTCCGATTGAACATGTAGAATCAGGAAAGGGCGGTTTTTCGTATCCCTCCTTCATTCAAACCCCCGATGGGATGTTGCGCATGACGTATTCATCTCACATAGGCACAGATCAAAAATCAATAAAATATGTGGTCGTTGACCCCTCTAAAATCAAATAAAATGAAAAAAAGTATCGCGATATTTTTGCTGTTTTTAAGTGCAGGTGTTTATGGGCAAAAAAAATCAAGTCAGCCTGTTTATGTAGATAGACCCTACATGCAAGATTATAGTGTGAAATACTATGGAAAAGATAGTCAAGTTGCGTTGAAATCTGCCTATGCCGATCGCAACGGATCCATTAAAATATTTAGTTCGGCGGGGTTGATGTTGCCACATGATGGCCAATTCTTATACCCAGGCAGCTTGCTTCCAGATAAGCGAAACCGCACCAGTGCCCCTAAAAAAATTCAAAGTTTATTGGCCCATGAAAACCAATTTGTTTTCGTTGACGACAAAGCTATTTTTAGCCATGCTTGGGCCGGAACTCTGTATTCCACCCACGAATTGCCAGGTGCTAATTTGGCCGCGGGCGGGAACGATTTTACTTTTTTAATTAGTGATGGATCTTCATTGCATTTGGTTAAAAAATCAAAGACCTTGTTTAAAGTGAATGTGGCGGGAGACCCATTGTTGGCCATCAATTTTGACAAATCTACCGGGTATTTTTGGGTACTTACTTCGAAAGGATTGCACCGTTTTGATGCGGCTACGGGCCAACTATCTCTATGGGTTTCCGGAAATAATTTAACGGCATTTGACGTGAAAGGAAATGAAGCTGTGATAGGGAGTAGTGATGGATTTTTTAAAGTGGAATTAGCTACGAAAAAGGCGGGGGCGCTCCAACAAAAAATTCCGGTGAAATCGATTTCAGCCGTAAAGATTTTAGGCGATAAAGTTTGGTTTGGATCTGCGAACGGAGCATTTGCTTTACGCAAAGATGGGAAGTTTGATTATTACCAAGGGGAGCGCTGGCTTCCAAGCAATGCAGTTACATCGATTAGCGAAGGACCCAAAAATTCCGTATTGATATTAACAAAAGCTGGCTTGGGCCAAATTTGTTTTAAGTCGATGACCTTGCATGAAAAGGCGATGTTCTATGAGGCCCAAGTGCGGGATCGACATATTCGAAATGGCTTTAATGCACATCTGGATAATATGGATCATGGGAATATTACGACTGGATATTTATCCGATTCAGACAATGACGGCTTATGGACTTCGATGTATTTAGGAGGTGAAATTTTTAGATATGCAGTGACGAAGGAAGCGGATGCATTAGCGAATGTACGCGAGGCTTTTGAGTCGATGGAAAGGTTATACACGGTTAATCCGGTGCCCGGTTTTCCTGCACGTTCGTTTGAAAGGCGTGGATTTATTTCACAACTTTCAGATCCTGAGCGCTGGCAACATTCTCCGGAGCCCGAGTGGGACTGGAAATCTACCACCTCGTCAGATGAAGTGATCGGGCATATTTTTGCCTTTGGCGCTTTGGCAGAATTAGTGGATGTCCCTGATTTGCAAAAACGTTCCATCGTTTTGATTGACACGCTGATGTCACACATCATTAAAAACAATTGGTATTTAATTGACTATAATGGAAAACCTACTTTATGGGGGCGTTGGAATCCGGAGTATGTAAATGGTTTCCCGATCAACATTGGCGATCGTAAACTGAATTCATCCAATATTGTGGCGATGTTGCAAACCGCTTATCGGTTTACAAAAAAACCAATTTACAAGCAGAAGGCTTTTGAACTCATGCAAAAGCACGGATATTATGAGAATTTGATGCGACCTATCAGCCAAATCGGACATGCACCTGATAGTGCTGATCCGAACGCAAAAAATCTGTCGGACGGCTGGAATCACTCAGATGATGAAATGTATTATGTTGGGTATTGGGGTTTATATCGCTATGCTTTCAATGATACGTTGAGAGCTAGTTTTAAAAAATCCATCATCGATCATTGGGAAATTGAAAGGCCTGAAAAAGAAGGTGCTTGGAATATATTCACGGCATTAACAGGTACACAAAAATTTGATTTAGATGAGGCGGCTTGGTATTTGAGGGAGCACCCGATGGACTTGGTGGATTGGGTCATTCAAAATAGCCATCGTGGCGATATTGAAAAGTTAGCTCCTAATTTTAGAGATCAAAAAACCAAAGAAGTCTTGCCTCCAGACGAGCGACCTGTCCAACGGCATAATGGAAATATGTTTAATATGGATCGCAATGGGGGCAATGGAAATTCAGAGCATAGTGCGGGAGATATTTGGCTATTGCCTTATTGGATGGGCAGATATTTAAAGGTAATTAGTGCACCGGTATCAGGAAAATAAAATGTTGGGTCTTTATATTTAGAAGATGATCAGTATTTGGGTATTCATTTGTGTCGCCATTGTTTTATTAGTGCTGTTCATTTCAGTACTTAAGCTACAGCCATTTATATCCTTTTTACTCGTTTCTTTAGGCTTAGGTTTAGCGAGTGGATTAACGACTGGTGACACAATTGTAGCGATCCAAAAAGGAATTGGCGGGACATTGGGCTCTATCATTCCCATCATTATTTTGGGAGCGATGATCGGCAAAATGGTCGCTAAAAGTCAGGCGACAACTATCATTGCCGACTGGCTTGTAGATGTATTAGGGCAAAAAAACTTGCCATTTGCCTTCATGATCATTGGCTTTATTGTCGGCCTTCCTCTGTTTTATTCGGTGGCGTTTTTGCTGATGGCCCCTTTGGTTTTGTCCACAGCCCAGCGACATAATTTACCGGTGGTTTACTTGGGCATTCCAATGCTCGCCTCCTTGTCCATTACCCAAGGATTTTTACCGCCTCATCCTGCGCCCTATTATTTAGTGACACATTTGCCAGGGGCCGACATGGGCATTACCTTGGGATTAGGAATCGTGATTTCAATTCCGGCGATGCTGGCTTCTGGTTGGCTTTTCGGGAAGACATTGAAAAATATTCCTGCTTCTCCCATGTCTTTTGTGGAACCTCCCACGGCCGCGAAGACACCTAGTCTAAGCTCCAGTTTGTTCGTTTTATTATTGCCCGTGGGTTTGATTGCCATGCAATCTTTTGCCAAAAACCTTCATAATCCATTCCTCGAGTTTGTCGGCGAACCCATCGTCGCCCTATTGATTTCATTGGCTGCGGCCATTTACTTATTGGGATTTAATCGGGGCATTTCCTGGTCGGAAATGCAAGGTTGGTTGTTGGAATCCATCAAAGATATTTCTCCCTTGATGCTAACTTTTGGAGGTGCGGGAGCGTTTAAAGAAATATTGCAGGCGATGAAGGTGGGGGATGAGATTTTGAAATTAACCCAACAAAGCACCTTGGATCCTTTAATTATTGCGTGGATGATTGCCGGAGTTTTACGGATTGTGACGGGCTCATCGACTGTTGCCGGGATCACTACTGCCGGATTAATTCTGCCCATTTTAAGTGCGAGTGGCGCTAATCCAAATTTAATGGCGCTGAGTATCGGTGCCGGATCGATGGTGCTATCTCATGTAAATGATGCTGGATTTTGGCTGTACAAGGAATACTTTGGTGTGACCATCAAAGATTCATTGAGATCATGGACCATTATGGAAACGATATTGGCGGTTGTCGGATTGCTTGGAGTTTTGGTCCTGCAAAATTATCTATAGGATTTTTCAGTTTCTGACGGCTTTTGCCAAATTTTTCTTTTCTTGCAAGCTTAAACTAAACCTATTGTTATGAAAAAGTATACTATTTTATTTTTGATGGTATCTGTAGGGGCCATGGCGCAAATTGGCGTTGGCGCTAAAAAACCAAAAAATGCCGACATGATGTTTGATGGATCTCGGTCCATGTTAGATGAAAAATGGACTTATTGGGAAGGACCACGCTTTGCAGCCCAAATGCCTATTAAATGGGAAATTGTTTCAGACCCTGTGGATAAAGGAACCACGGTTTCGACCAATGATCCTGCTGGAGCGGGCGGAAAATATGGTTCAGCGGATATTGTTACTAAAAGAAAATTCCGTGATTTCAGGTTACACATCGAATTTTTTATTCCTGCTAAAGGGGGTAACTCAGGCGTGTATTTGCAAAACAGATATGAAATTCAAGTCTTAGACGGCGATACTACGAAGCATGGAATGGCTGCGGTAATTAATGAAACCCCATCTCCTTATTATGCGTATAATGGAATTGGGAAATGGAATGCCTATGACATTCAGTTCCGTGCAGCCCGATTTAAAGACGGGGTGTTAACTGAAAAGCCGATGGTTACGATGTATTTCAATGGAAAAAAAGTGCATAAAAATCAGATCATAAACCAAGTTTGGGGCGGCCCCAATTCGGGGATTGACGGCGGAAATAATGGCGGAAAAGGGATCACGGATTCTCCTCAAGGGCTTAAATTACAGGCCGAAGGACATGACGTTCGTTATCGGAATATTTGGATGAAAGATATGGATTTTGTTCAGGCAGCCACTGATTTTTAAAAACCATTTTTGTGCATCTTGGTTAAGTAAATAAAATATATTTTTATGATTCAAGTTTCAGGCTATGGCGCCTTAAATGCCACGTCTTCTATTGCTCCTATTGAATTTGAACGCAGAGAATTAGGGGAGAAAGATATTCTCATCGACATTTTATATTGTGGCGTATGCCATTCTGATATTCACATGGCACGTTCTGAGTGGGGACCTTCGGTGTATCCCATCGTTCCAGGCCATGAGATTGTAGGTAAAATTAGCCAAATCGGTTCTGGGGTAACCCAATTTAAAGTGGGCGAAATGGCAGGAGTGGGTGTTTTTATCGATTCGTGTCGGGAATGTCCTTCATGCAAAAAAGGCCAAGAGCAGTATTGCGATGAAGGGTTTACGCCTACCTACAATGGATATTATCGGGATGGAGTTACGCCAACTTTTGGAGGGTATTCTACTCAATATGTCGTAGATGAAGCCTTTACGTTGCACATTCCCTTTACAAAAGAACTAGAACGTGTAGCGCCTTTATTATGTGCGGGAATCACAACATATTCCCCTTTAAAATACGCTGGTGTAGGAAAAGGACATAAAGTGGCGGTGTTAGGCTTGGGAGGTTTGGGTCACATGGGAGTCAAATTTGCGGTATCCATGGGAGCGGAAGTGACGATGTTAAGTACATCGCCGTCTAAAGAAAATGATGCCAAAATGTTAGGGGCTCATCATTTTGCTTTGTCGACCGACAAGGATCAAATGAAAGCTTTGCGTGGCCAATTCGATTTTATTTTGAACACGGTCGCGGCTAAATATGACTTAAATAAATTTTTGGATTTATTGACCGTCGAAGGTAAAATGCTTTTGGTGGGAATTCCTCCGGAAGACAATGAATTAGGAAGTGCCAAATTAATTTCGAGGCGAAGAAGCATCATAGGTTCTAATGTCGGCGGCATTGCTGAAACGCAGGAAATGTTGGACTACTGTGCAGAGCATAATATTTTATCCGATGTGGAGATGATTCAAATGAAGGATATCAATGAAGCCTATACCCGTATCTCAAATTCCGATGTGAAATATCGATTTGTCATTGACATGGCTTCGATGTAGTTAATCTTCTTTTTAATTGTTTATTAAATGCCTTTAGAAATTCATTTTTCTAGGGGCATTTTTTTTCAATCGTGTTTTGCTCATTTTTTAGGTAGACAGAATGGTTAATTTGGTCTATTTGATCAAATTGAAAAAACCTGACTTCTTATTTTTGTTCCAATTAAACCCCAATAAAAATATGCAAATATTACCTATAGGTTTAGCCTCTTTAATCTCAGCTATTCCTCAAGCATCCGCCTCAAGCCATTCCGGGATCTTATCTGCCCATTTTGATCATATTTTAGGGACTTCTATGGACCTGAAAATCATCGCAAATACTTTTGAAATAGCCGAAAAAGCTGAAAAGGTAGTTTTGGATGAGATTAAAAGACTTAGCCATATTTTGGGTTCTTTTGATTCGTCGACTGAATTCAGTCAGTGGCAAATAACGATGAATGAAGTCGTTCCGGTTTCAGATGAATTGCATTCTGTTTTAAAATCTTTTGATGTTTGGAATAAAAAAACGAGCGGGGTAATCCAATCGGCCGCTGAGGAGGTAAACCAATTATGGCATTTGGCGGCGATGGAAAATAAGCTTCCCTCGAAGGATAAATTAGTTGAGGTGGCTGCGAAAGCAAATCAAGCACATTGGGAATTAGGGGATGGGACCGCGACACATGTGACAGATGCGGCCTTGCGCTTGCATACATTTGCGAAGTCCTTCATTATGGACCAAGCGAGTGAAAAGGCCATTCAGGAAACTGGAGTTGAAGGTTTGGTGATTAATATCGGAGGAGATTTACTCGTCAAAGGAAATTATACAGAAAAAATTGCGCTAACTGATCCAAGAAATAGTTCAGAGAATGCGGAGCCAATAGCTATTGTCGCATTAAATAATAAGGCTGTGGCTACCAGTGGAGATTATAGAAGGGGAGTGGAAATTAACGGAGAGAAATATTCTCACGTTGTGGATCCAAGAACCGCGCTTCCTGCGGAGGAAATAATTAGCGCCACCGTGATTCACCCCGATGCGGTAACGGCGGGGGCATTGGCGACCGCGTTTAATGTGTTAACGGTTGCCGAGTCTAAGGCTCTGGCATTTACGATTCCTGGTACGGAATTTTTATTGGTGAATCGTGAGGGTCGGATTACGACGAGTGATAATTGGCACAATCAAATTATATCGACTGAAAATAAAGCGGCAAAATCTTCTATTTCAATGGTTAATTTGAAAGAAAAAGTATGGAATGCGAACCAAGAGTTAGTGATTAATTTTGAGTTGGCTAGATTTGAAGGGAGATTTAGGCGTCCATTTGTAGCGATTTGGATTGAAGATGAAAATCATAAACCTGTCCGAAGAATAGCGCTTTGGTACAATAAACCTCGCTGGCTTCCGGATTTAAGATCATGGTATGCGGCACAGCGTGCTAGTGAAATCGATGTGACTTCCATCACTGGTGCGACTCGACCAGCCGGAAATTACGCGTTGGTTTGGGACGGCAAAAATGATGCGGGGCAATATGTAAATCAGGGGAAATATACCGTTTTTGTGGAAGCGGCTCGGGAACATGGCACGTACCAATTGATCAAGCAGGAGATGAATTTTGATGGTAAACCGAAGGATCAAGTACTTCCTGGTAATGAGGAAATAACATCCGCATCATTAGCCTATAGAAATAAATAAATGGAAAAAACTACGGCCACTTCAAAAACAAATTGGAAGACGCCAGTCGCCACGTGGACTCGTTGGCTTCATATTTACTTGTCCATGTTTAGCTTTATTATTGTCCTGTTTTTTGCGGTTACGGGATTGACACTGAATCATGTCGATTGGTTTCCGGAGAAGACTTCGGTGAAGGAATTGGATGCCAAATTAAATCCGGCTTGGGTCAATCAATCCGACACGGCAAAGATTCCTAAATTGACCATTGTCGAATATTTTAGGGCGACTCATGGCGTAAAAGGCTTATTGAATGACTTTCGAATTGATGACCGTGAATGTTCTATTTCGTTTCAGGGTCCAGGGTATACGTCCGATATTTTCATTAGTCGGGAAGATGGGGCCTATCATTTAACGGAAACGAACATGGGGATTGTGGCTGTCATGAATGATTTGCACAAGGGGCGCGATACGGGAAAGGGATGGTCTTGGATAATCGATTTCTCCGCCATTTTTATGACTTTAATTTCAATAACGGGTTTAATCCTACTTCTATTTTTAAAAAAACGGCGCAGCAATGGTTTGCTTGTTGCCATGATTGGCATCATTGCTGTTGGAATTATTTATTGGCTTTGGTGATTTTTATCTGCCAAAGCCAATAAGTACCCTTTAAGATTTAGGGCGGGGCTTCATTTTTAAGCTATCCGCTGGGTAAGTTGCTTTCAACATCGCCATTTGTGATTTGGCCCAGTTGATCAAAACTTCTCTTTGTTGGTCTGTTAAATTAGCATCCCCGTGCAATCCTAAATACGTATAAGAAGGCATTGGCATTTCTTTCTCTTCTACTTGCTCGACAACCTCTTCTAATTTATGATTTTGAACCGCGATTGGTTTTTGTAAAAAGGTGGAAAAATTCAAATGTTTTTTTCCGTCATTAATATGGTGATTTAACCAAAATCCTACGGGTTGAATATTGCTATACCATGGGTACGTAGACTTATTGGTGTGGCAATCATTACATGCATTTTTTAAAATAACTTGGACGTCGGCCGGGATTTCGTATTTCTTCGAAATATCAAATAGCTGATCATCCGATAGGTTTTTTTCTTGGGGAATAAATTGGATTACAATCAAGAGGCCAATGAGGCCTAGGGCGATTTTTTTTATCATTTTTTTATGTCAACAGGGTTTGTAAGGTTGTAATTTACAATTTATCTCAAAAATGTTGTAGATAATTGATGTAAAATCGCGAAATTTTAAAAATGATTTTTCTCATGAAATATATAATCTGTTTTTTATTTATGGCTTTTTCTTGCACAAACACTCCTTCAACGAAAGGCACTTTTGGTTTTGATCTGGAATTTCTTCAAAAAAGTGAGCCGGGAATTCTAGTATTAGAGGATTCTAGCGGTGATTCTAAAATCATCATTTCCCCTAATTTGCAGGGTCGCGTGATGACCAGTACGGCCGAAGGCGATCATGGAACTTCTTTTGGTTGGCTTAATTATGATTTATTGGCTACGCGCAGTACGACCAAACACATGACGGCATTTGGGGGTGAAGAGCGTTTTTGGTTGGGGCCAGAGGGGGGCCAATTTTCCACTTATTTTAAGAAGGGCCAAGATTTTACGTTTGAAAATTGGCAAGTACCTGCCGAAATAGATTCCGAGGCATTCCAAGTCGTTTCCGTGACTAAATCGGAGGCAAAATTTACGAAGGTAATGCATGTTGAAAATTACATAGGGACCGCTTTGGACTTGCGCGTGGATCGGGACGTTCGATTATTGGCCAAAGAGAATATTGATCAATTGCTCGGAATTAACCTGTCAAAAGATGTAAAGATGGTTGGGTTTGAAACGGCTAATTCCATCACCAATACGGGAAAAATTTCCTGGAATAAAACCAATGGAATGCTATCCATTTGGATTTTAAGTATGTTAAATGCTTCGGAAAAAACGATGGTCGTTGCGCCATATAAGCAAGATGTGGAAGGCCCTGTTTATACGGATGATTATTTTGGGAAGGTTCCAGCTGACCGATTAAGGCATGAAAATGGAGTCATATTTTTTAAGGCTGATGCAAAATATCGAAGTAAAATTGGCATTTCCCCTTCTAGGGCTTTGCCTTTTATCGGAAGTTATGATGCGGAAAAACAGGTATTGACGGTGGCCCAATTTGATTTACCTGGTGGCGATTCCCAATATGTCAATGGAAAGTGGGAGCTTCAAAAGGACCCTTTAAGTGGAGATGCGGTGAATGCATATAATGATGGGGTCAATAATGGAAATCAATTAGGTAAATTTTATGAGATCGAGAGTTCTTCTCCAGCGGCGGCTTTGGATCCTGGAAAAACGTTAACTCATCATCATAGAACGATTCATTTTATGGGGCCCAAGCAAGACCTGAATCAAATCAGTTTGAAAGTTTTTGGCATCCCCGTGGACCAGATTAAATAGGTCTATAGTCCGTGAATCTTTTTAGCAAAAGCTAGCGCATTGGGCCCATCCCCATGAATGCAAATAGTGTCGGCGGGCAGGAATATTTTATTTCCATCGCTGTCCCGAACAAAGCCATTTCTTACATCGAGAACTTGTTGGACTACCTGTTCCTCATCTTCATGAACAGCACCCTTTTGGCTTCGGGGCATTAAACTGCCATCCTCTACATAAGCGCGATCTGCAAATGTTTCGTGCGCTACCCTCAATCCCATTTCTAATGCTTGTGTGATAGAATGACTTTGACTTAAACCAAATAAAATAAGGCTTGGATCTAGGTCAAAAACTGCCTTAGCAATGGCCTGAGCAACTATTTTATTTTTGGCAGATTCGATATATAAGGCTCCATGGGGTTTAACATGGTTTAATTTAGCACCTGCTTCGTCGGCTATTTTTTGTAAAATGGATACTTGTTTGTGGACCAATTGGTATATTTCGGTGGGACTTAATGCGACAACTATTCGGCCAAAATTTTCACGATCCAAATAGGAAGGATGGGCGCCTATTTTAACTTGATGTGAAAGGCAGTGCGCGATCGTTGTTCGCATGGTTAACGAATCTCCTGCATGAAATCCACAGGCAATATTCGCTTCGTCGATGAAAGGGATTATCGCCGCATCGTCTGGCATCCCTTCTCCTAAATCACAATTGATTGGAATTTTTTTGAAAGAATTCATTGAGTTTTAACTGGCTTATATTTTGAATTTGTTTAATGTGTTTTTGTTGGGCTACCCACTCTTTTTCAGCAGTTTCTTGGTCCGTCAGGTGAAATATGACTTCGTCCCCTGGACTTTTTTGTGCCAATTTTGGTAGGTCGGCCGAAATGACATGTGCGATTCTTGGGTATCCACCGGTCGTTTGATGGTCGGCCATCAGCACAATCGTTTGCCCATTGGGAAGGAGTTGGATCGTCCCAAAATTAACGGCAGAGGATATAATTTCTTCCTTGGTTCTTGTGTGAAAGGGTTGATGTTGTAACCGATAACCCATTCGATCCGCATGATGGGATAATTTAAAGGGCTTACAGCAGAATTGTCTTTGTGATTCTTCATTTAATCGTTCCCATTCTCGGCCTTGAATGACATGAATTTCGGATGAATATTTTTGCCAATCGATATCTGCTGACCATGGAAAAATGTGCAAGGAAGAGGTGTTTAATGTAGGCTTCTTTTTAAATGCTATTTCACTGTTTTTTATCAGACGCCCTTGGCCTACAAGGCCTCCTTGGATAGCTAAATAAACGATTCTGCCTGATTTAGGGGCGACAAATTGCAATTTGCCATTCGTTGGAATCAGAATGGGTCTGTTTAATGGGAGGTATTTTTCATTTAGTTTGGCAGAAAAATGGGCACCTACGATAGAAATCAAACAGGATTTAGTGAAAATGATTTCGCAAGCCGGGAAATGTATTTCCAAAAGGTCTTCATTTAATTGATTGCCCACGAGCGCATTGGCAATGGAAGCGGAAAATTGGTCCATGACTCCTCCTGGCCGAATTCCTTTTGATTGGAGCCCTTTCACGCCAAAATGTTGGATCGTATCTAAAATTCCTACTTTATGGATAATAAGGCTCATAATTGATTTAAAGGAATAAATTTTACTCGGTCACCCGCTTGCAGGATGGGCATGCCATTTTCTAAAAGAGGGTAATCGGTATGTCCGATGATGTTCCAACCACCCGGGGAAAAGGATGGGTAAATACCTGTTTGGAGACCTGCTATTCCAATGCTGCCAGGGATCATGGGCTGTGGAGCAGATTTTCGGGGCATGGTTAGTTTACTATTGAGTTCTCCTAAATAAGCAAATCCTGGGATGAAGCCTAACATATAGACCCGATAGGTAGGTTCCGCGTGTAAACGAATAATTTCTTGTAGGTCAATCTCTTTTTCCTGGCTCACTCGCAACAAGTCTGATCCGTTTTTACCGCCATAAACTACGGGGACTTCATGCAATTGGGTTGAATGAGCGTGTAATTCGATGGGCTCTTCTAAGCGTAATTTTACTTGGTCTATTAGCGAATGCAAGCCCATTTTTTGTTTGGCTACAACATTTAAATCATAGCAGAGAGTCAAAGAATGATAGGAAGGAATGAGGTCTAGGACCCCTTTGATAGGATTTTCTTGAAATTGTTTGAAACGTGAAATGACAAGGTCGTTGGTCTCTGGATTTATATATTTTCCGAATTCAATGGTGATCGCCGAATCGCCTAATGCATAAATGTCATAGCCATTAAAGTTTTCAGCATTCATAATAAATCAAGTTTAGCCTTGTAATTTAGATGATAAAAGTTCTAAAATTTATTAAATTAGCTAAAACAATTTGAAATGAAACCTTAGGGTTTGGCTCAAATTCAAATGATTATATGACTAGATTTAAAATAAAGGTATTATTGGCACTCATTTTTTGCGGGTTTAGTATGTTGGCCCAAACAAAAAAAATACCTGTTTGCCATGTGCCTGTGCCCACAAAAAGGGGTTTCATATTGGCTAAAAATGTCAGCAAGCCGAGCAATACAAAGGAGATAAATGTGCAGGGAATGGTTCGAATTCCAGCGGGTATATTTGGCATGGGTTCTCACACCAAAGAGGGAAGAACGGATGAGTATCCTGTTCATATGGTGAAGCTACCCGGTTTTTGGATGGATCAAACGGAAGTGACAAATGCTCAATTTCAGGAGTTTGTTCAAGCGACGGGTTATGTGACCACGGCAGAACGGCCGATTGATTGGGAAGAAATGAAAAAACAGGTCCCTGTTGGCACCCCAAAACCCCCGGATTCTTTGTTGGCCGCCAGTTCTTTAGTGTTCATGCCAACGACCGGCCCCGTAAACTTAAGTGATTATAGTCAATGGTGGCAATTTAAACGTGGGGCGGATTGGCGTCATCCATCGGGTCCACTTTCTGATATTAAGGGAAAGGAAAATCATCCTGTGGTGCAGGTCTCTTGGGATGATGCGCAGGCATATGCTAAATGGGCGGGTAAACGTTTGCCTACAGAAGCGGAATGGGAATGGGCTGCTCGAGGAGGATTAAAAAACATGGAATATCCATGGGGAGCTGAGTCTGTTGATAAGGGAAAAATTAAGGCTAATACATGGCAGGGAAAATTTCCATATCAAGATGAGGCTAAAGATGGATATAAATTTACAACGGCACCCGTAAAAAGTTTTCAAGCGAATGGGTTTGGTTTGTCGGATATGGGAGGTAATGTATGGGAGTGGTGCTTTGATAATTATAGGCCTGATTATTATAAAGTGTTGAAGCCTAAACTAGCGATTTCACCAAAGGGGCCTAAGGATAGTTTTGATCCAGATGAGCCAGGAATTCCTAAAAAAGTTATGCGTGGCGGGTCATTTTTGTGCAATGATTCGTATTGTGCTAGTTACCGAGTGGCGGCTAGAATGAAATCAAGTCCTGATTCTGGTTTGGAGCATACCGGTTTTCGCTGTGTGAAGGATTTATAAATTTTGCAGAAAAGCATTTTAAAATGATATTAGCTATGTTAGAACAAATGATTGCTTATTTTGATACCATTCCCAGCTCACATCGAGCGCTTATTTTAGCTGGGGGAATTACTTTTTTCTGGATCATCGAGGGAGCGATTCCGATGTTTAAAAATGATTATGGGAAGTGGAAGCATGCCAAGTTAAATTTGATTTTCACTTTAACGACCATCATCATTAATTTCATTTTTGCTACCATCATAGTTCAGGCGAGTGACTGGACTGTTTTAAATCATTTTGGGCTCTTGCAAATGTACGCGATGCCCACATGGCTTTTCTTTTTAATGGGCATGTTGTTATTGGATTTAGTGGGGGCTTATTTGATTCATTGGATTGAACATAAGGTTAAAGTTCTTTGGAAATTTCACATGGTACATCATGCAGATACGCACGTGGATACGACGACAGCTAATCGCCATCATCCTGGAGAGAGTATATTTCGGGCCATTTTTACGCTAATTGGCGTATTTGTTTGTGGAGCACCTATGTGGTTAGTGATGGTATATCAAAGTGTGAGTGCTTTGTTGTCTCAGTTTAATCATGCCAATATTTCTTTGCCGGCAGCCGTGGATAAAGCGATTTCCTATGTTATTGTTTCGCCTAACATGCATAAGATTCATCACCATGTCGTGAGGCCTCAAACAGATTCCAATTATGGCAATATCTTTTCTATTTGGGATCATATTTTTGGTACTTTTCAAGTCATGGAATTATCGGAAATCCGCTATGGGCTTGATGTTTTAGATGGAGAGAAGGATAAAAATATGGCGTACCAATTAGGTTTGCCGTTCAACAAAGACATTAAAACGGATTACTGATCCGGTCAAAATTTAGAGATTAATGGAAAAAAGAGCCTTTTTGAAAAATATGGCATTACTTTCAGGGTTCGCTAGTCTGGATAGTCCTGTCAATAAAATCGAAGAATTACTAGCGTATGCGAAGGATAAAAATCCGGCTGATTTAGCTGTTGACGAGGCATATTGGGCCCAATACCGTAAATTATATCGCTTGAATCCTGCGCATATTAATTTGGAAAGCGGGTATTATAACATACTTCCAGAAGAGATTTTGGAGCAGCATATTAAGCATATACGGGAGGTAAATTTACAGGGGGCTTATTATATGCGAACGGCTCAAGTGGCTAATCGGGAAAAAGCAACTAGCCAGGTTGCGGAATTAATGGGCTGTTCAGTGAAAGAGTTGACGTTAACCCGCAATACCACGGAATCTTTGGATATGATTATTGGCGGATATCCTTGGAAATTAGGGGATGAAGCGGTGATGGCCCAGCAAGATTATCCGGCTATGTTGGACATGTTTAAAATGGTTGCCAAGCGATATGGAGTGAAAAACAATGTGGTTTCATTGCCTTTGGATCCGGTTTCAGATGATGAAATATTGGCTTTATATGCAAAAGCGATTACCCCAAAAACCAAGTTATTGTTAATTTCTCATGTGGTCAACATTTCTGGCCAGGTGATGCCGGTTAAAAAAATATGCCAAATGGCGCATGAAAAGGGCGTGGAGGTGATGGTGGATGGAGCGCACGCGGTGGCCCAACTCATTTACACATTACCGGAGTTGGGTTGTGATTATTACGGAGCTAGTTTACATAAATGGTTAGCAGTGCCATTAGGGGTCGGAATGTTATATGTTAAAAAAGAAAAGATTGCGAAGATTTGGCCGTTGATTGCGGAGGCTGAATTTCCAGGTGAGGAGTTTGATATTAAGCGATTAAGTCATTTGGGGACGCATCCTGTACATGCACATTTAGCTATTTCAAGTTCGATTGAATTTTATAAAAAAATGGGACCCGAAAATAAATTGGCCCGATTGCGATATTTGCAAAATTATTGGACTTCTCGTGTTCGAAATATTCCTAATGTATTAATGAATACGCCCAAGGATCCTGTGCGCACTTGTGCGATTGCCAATGTGGGAATTAACGGGATGTCAACAAAGGATTTAGCCACAAAGCTGTTAGATAAATATGGAATTTATACGGTGGGCATCGACAATTCAAATGTGCATGGATGTAGAATCACAGCCAATGTTTTTACCTCCACCGCCGAGTTAGATGTCTTGGTTAATGCGATTAAAGAAATGGCAACAGTTTGATAATATGGCCAAATTAGGATTTAATCAGCTATTTTTTATATTTTTGTGATTGAATATTTGTATTTTAAAAAACATATTTAAACTTTAGGGAAGGGCTCATTATCGAATCTATTCGTTTATTTTAAGGGAATTTATTAATGAAAAAAGTAGCGATTATAGGTGCGGGGCCTGCAGGTTTAACGGCGGCATATTTATTAGGTAAGGCCAATGTAGCGGTGACTGTTTTTGAAAAGGACCCTACCTATGTGGGAGGAATCTCCAGAACGGAGACCTATAAAGGTTTTCATTTTGATATAGGGGGACACCGATTTTTTTCTAAATCCCAGGAAGTAGAAGATTTTTGGACGGAGATTTTGGGAGACGAGATGTTAGAGCGGCCTCGTAGTTCACGCATTTTTTACAATAATAATTTCTTTTCATATCCATTAGTTGCCATGGAGGCACTTTTGAAATTGGGTATTTTTCAGAGTATTTTATGTGTACTTAGTTATTTACTGGCTAAGATGTTCCCAATAAAAGACCCGAAGAATTTTGAAGAATGGGTGACGAACCAATTTGGAAAGCGCTTATTCAATATCTTTTTTAAGACCTATACGGAGAAAGTATGGGGAATTCCTTGCAATGAAATTTCGGCAGATTGGGCAGCCCAACGAATCAAAGGATTGTCTTTAAGCTCAGCTATTTGGAATGCCTTATTCCCAAATAAAAATAAAAAGAAGGGGGACGGAGTTATTAAAACGTTAATAGATTCATTCCGATATCCGAAAAGTGGCCCCGGATTAATGTGGGAAACATGCGTTGAAAAAAGCAAAGCTTTAGGCGTGGAAATTTTAATGGATAAGGGGGTTAAAAACATCGAACTAAAGGGTGATTTGTGGAGTGTTCATACGTCTAATAATGAAGTTTTAGATGGTTTTTCTCATGTACTTTCTTCAGCTCCAATGAGGGAATTAATTCCATGCATAATCCCTGCATTGCCTCAAAAATCGTTGACCGCCGCCTCTAAATTAGGCTATCGCGATTTCCTCACTGTGGTTTTGATATGTAAGGATGAAGATGCTTTTACTGACAATTGGATCTACATTCATGACCCAAAAGTTAAGGTAGGCCGAGTACAGAATTTCAAATCATGGAGCCCTTATATGGTTCCTGATCCATCCATGGCATGTTACGGACTTGAGTATTTTTGTTTTGAAGGGGACGGTTTGTGGACTAGCTCCAATGAAGATTTGATTGCATTAGGGAAAAAGGAAATCTCCCAAATAGGATTAACTAAAGAGAATTCGGTTGTGGATGGGTATGTGGTACGCCAACCGAAAGCCTATCCTGTTTATGACCAAGATTATAAAGAGCATTTGTTAGACATTCGCGAAGGACTTAATTCCTATCCAGGATTATATTTAGTAGGCCGAAACGGAATGCATAAATACAACAACCAAGATCATAGCATGATGACGGCAATGCTAGCCGCTAAAAATATAATTGCAGGCAGTCAATTATACGACGTTTGGGATGTCAATGAGGATGCCGAATACCATGAAGGAGGTGATCGTGGAGCTGAATCAGGCATTGTAGGACGCGCTGTTCCTGGCAAAATAAATTAAATAGTCTTTCTCTGCAGCTAAATTTTTATTCAATATGGTGGCTACTTTAACTCCACCACCATGTCGATTTCCACGGCCACATTATTAGGCAACACATTGACGCCAATGGCTGAGCGAGTATGTCGGCCACGTTCTCCAAATACCTCTACCATCAGATTAGAGAACCCATTCATCACAACAGGCTGTTGGGTAAAATTAGATTCTGAATTCACAAATCCGCTTACTTTTACAATTCTTTTCACCCGATTTAAATCACCAATGTTTGCCTTTAGGGTTGATAGTAAATTAACGCCCACGAGCCTTGCCGCTGCTTGACCTTGCTCAACACTGAGTTCTTTACCCAATTTTCCAACCACCTGGCCACCCTCAGGTTTGTCTGGAATATGCCCAGATAAATAAACCATTTTTCCAGAAACCACACATTTTATGTAATTGGCCATGGGAGTTGTAGGAGCTTTTAATGCTATTTTTAACGATTTGATTTGTACTTCTGCATCGATTTCTTTTTCAATGAAATGCAGACTGACAGGGGCTTGTACGATGATGTCTTGGTGCGTATTTGTTAATTCCCCTGTTTGATCGTTAAAGGAATATACTTCCACTTTATGATCATCTTGACTCGCCACATATACAAAATGGCCTGTTGGGTCGAAATTAAAATTCCTAGGTTTGCGCGCAACAGTCATATGTTTCACTTTTTTTAAAAGCCCATCAGTCTGCACGGCGAAAATAGTTAATTCATTAGAACTGATTCGATTAGAACTGATTAGCCATTTTTCATTGGGGGATAAGTGAATATCAGCGCTTCCTTTATCAGGTGATTTTGCCGTATCTGCATCCAATGTTTGAACCAAATTTAATTGGTTGTTGGTCACTTTAAATACGTCGACCTGCCCCATCAACTCGGTAATCAAATAGGCGTTGCTGCCAGCTTTGTTGAAAATTAAATGCCGAGGACCTTGGCCTGCCGGTACAGTCGTTGCTGTAAATTTTTCTTCCACGGTTCCATCTGCAAAAATTTTATGTTGGTATATTTTATCCGTCCCCAAATCATTCACATATAGGTAATTTTGATCAGGCGAAAGGATCGTCATGTGAGCATGTGGTTGTTTTTGGCGGCTTGGATGAACGCTTGATCCCGTATATTGAACGATCTGACTTACAGGTGAAATGCGCCCCTCAAATGTTTTAAATACGCTTAAACTTCCTCCGGAATAATTGGCCACATATAAAGTTTTGCTCGCCTCCCGGTATAAAATGTAACATGGACCTGGACTAACCGTTAAGCTTGAACTTAATTTTTCAAATTGGCCCTTTGTATTTTTTACAAAGGAACTAACGGCCGACTTCCCTCCGGCTTCTTCTGTGACCGAAAATAAATATTGACCATCCGCGGAAATATGTTGGAAAGATGCTGCTGGTGCTTGCAAATTGTAGGCTTTTCTTGATTTACCACTTTGAAGGCTGACGTCAAAGACCTCAATGCCAGGATTTCCAGTTTGTGTGTAGGAACCTACCACGAGCTGATGTGTCAAAGAATCTGCGGGGGCAAAACTTAATAAGCTAAGGGCGATCGTTAAAAACATTTTTTATAGGTTTAGATAAGCCAAATTATTAAATTTTTCAATTAAACCCTCGGCGGGATCAATTTATAAACAACCGGAGTTATTATTCGGGATAAAAGGGTGGATGAAATCAGCCCACCAATCATCACGATGGCCAAGGGAGAAATCAATGGATTAGTCGAAATAGCGATTGGAATTAAGCCACCTATAGCGGTAAATGTCGTTAAGATAATGGGCAGGAATCGCACCTCTCCAGCCTCCCGAATCGCTTCTTCCATCGGCATTCCCTCTCGCCTTAATTGGTTCGTAAAGTCCACCAACAATATGGTATTTTTTACCTCAATACCGGCTAAAGCAATCATGCCTATTGTTGCGACAAATGACATCGAATTTCCCGTAAAATAGAGGGCTAACAAGGCTCCTACTATGCCTAATGGGATCACCGATAGAACAATTAAGGTACTTTTGAAAGTGCCAAATTCTAGAATTAGCACGGCGATAAATATAAAAATAGTCACTAGGATAATGGTCTCAAATCCGCCAAATGAATCATTGCGACTTTCCACTTCTCCGCCCATTTGGAAGTGATACCCCAGAGGTAATTTTATACTGTTTAAGGAGGTCTCCACTTCAGTAATCACCTCTGAATTTAGAAATCCTTTTTTAACAAAAGAACTCACGGAAACCACACGGGATTTATTTAAATGACTGATACTTTGTGGGGAAGTCTCCAGCCTCAACTGGGCAACTTGGGATAATGGGATGGCTGCTCCTTGAACATTATTGACATATAAATCATCAAAAACACGGAGGTCAGGCTGTGTGGTATGGGGCTTAGAAACCTGGATCGTAAACTCATTCCCATCTACATCCGTCATTTTCCCCAGGTCAAATCCCGAAATAACCATTCGAACCATTCGGTCGATACTGACCGTGGGGATGCCCAACATGCTCGCTTTAGTTTTGTCAATGTCGACACGGATGTCCGATTTTAGATTTTTTAAGGGGTTATTGATGTAAATACTGGCTTTGTTTTTCGCTAATAAATTTTCGACTTTACTCGCTAAAATTCGAAGGGTATCGATGTTTTTTCCCAAAATTCTCACTTCGACAGGCGCAATGACCGGCGGGCCCTGCTCGAAATCTTTTACCTCTACCTTAGCTCCAGGATACGGGGTCCATTTGTTTCTAAGTTGGTCTATAATTTCCATTTTCCGATCAGCTCCCGTCCCTTCTTTGAGTTGGACAAATATCCCAGCGTAATCACTTCGCTCATTTAGAGGAATGACATTATAATAGATTCTTGGATTGCCTTTTCCTACATTGGATGACACGTATTGGACCTCGGGGACCAACTTTAATTCGTGTTCAATTTTTTTGCAAATAGAATCTGTATAGGCAATATTGGATTGCATCGGACTGAAAATATTGACTAAAAACTGAGGTTTTTCAGAAGAGGGGAATAAACTAAATCCCAACACGGGAAACAATTGCAAGGATGCAATAAATATACTTAAGGCAATTAATAGCGTGATGACTGGTTTTTTTATCGCTATGTCAAGGAGTTTGGTATAGCTTCCCGAAATCATTTTTTTGATTAATCGCATGAAAATATTGCCCTCAGGATTGCCTTCATGATTTTTTAAAATGCGACTAGATAAAAAGGGAACGACGGTTAGGGAGACCAACAAGGAAGCTAAAATCGAGGAAATAACCGCCATGGGGAGACTTCTAATAAAATCTCCAGAGGAATCGGGTAAAAACACCAGTGGCATAAAGGCGACAATTAACGTCACGGTACACCCTAATACCGCCATGCCTATTTGGTTGGTGGCTTTTAAGGTAGCGTCTAGCCTTGTGTGGCCCTCGCGCATCCAGCGTTCGATATTTTCAACGACCACAATACTGTCATCCACTAATAATCCTAAGGCAACCACAAAACCCACAATACTTAATTGGTTCAAGCTATAGCCCAATAAATTCAACATAATGATTCCTATCGCGAGAGAAAGTGGAATGGAAATCATCACGATTAAAGAGGCTCGCATTCCCAAAGGCAGAAGCGTTATAGCGACCAACAATATAGCAATTAAAAAGTCTTTAAATAAACCACTGAGTCTTTCGTTTACCTGGTTGGCCTGGTCAAAATTAACGACCAAATCAATATTAGACGGCAAGGTTTTTTTGAAATTTTCAATGACGGGGAGATAGGCTTTTTGCGTGTTAGCAATGTTTTCATCCGCTTTTTGAGCCGCAGAAACAAACACACAGCGGTTGCCATTTATTCGAGTGATATGTTTGTTGGCCCCATAACTAAAATAAACCGAGGCCACATCTTGTAATAAAACGTTTTTGCCTTGATAGGCAAACACCACCGTATTTTTAATTTCGTCGATGTTGGTATAATGCCCACTCGTTTTAATGTTAAATGATTTGTTGTTTTCGACTAAATTTCCTCCAGGAATATTGGCGATTTCACTTTGAATGGCTTGTAAAACACGATCCGGAGTGATCATCATTTGGGCCATTTTTTCGATGTTTAAATCAACCTTAACAAACTCCTCGGGCAACCCAGAAACAGTTACTTTTTTTAACCCGGGGACTTTTTCTAAGTCGTCTTCCAATTGCTCAGCAAATATTTTCAATTTATCCTGTGGCGCATTATTGGACACCAAAGCCATTTGTAAAACATTTGTGCCGGTAGGCGTCACTTTTTGCACTTCTAGCCTAACAATATCTTTTGGTAATTCAGCACTCAGGCTGTTAATTTCCCGAACTAATTCGCTATACTTTTCATCTACATCTACACTGTATTTACAGTAAACCGCCATGATCACCACTCCGTCTGAAATCGTGGTATTAATCCGTTTGATATCTTCTAATTCGAACAATTTTTTTTCGATGGGCTTTACCACCATTTCCTCTAAATCTTCTGGACTCGTACCTGGATAAACCACAATGATGGGATACTGCGGCGCATTCATTTCTGGGTCTTCCGCACGCGGCATCGTTAAGACCGTACTGATCCCGACCACCACAATCATTAAGAATATGATGAGGGTAAATTGATAATTTTTGACGGCGTAATTGGATATCTTCATGATGATTAGCGAATTATTTTAATGGCCGAACCATCATTTAAATAGGCGTTTCCGCTCGTAATAATTCCCTTAACGCCCGATAATCCCTCGGAAATCAACACTTTCCCATGCTCTATTTGGCTAATTTTAACGGGTCGTTTTTCAGCGGTTTTCCCATCTGTAGTGACAAACACAAATCCTTGATTTTGATTTCCGTCGATGATGGCGTCAAAAGGTACAACCCAAGCCATTATTTTTTTATTCGGTAGGATGTTGG
The DNA here is from genome assembly GCA_044349095.1 of Aquirufa sp. Classification (GTDB taxonomy): domain Bacteria; phylum Bacteroidota; class Bacteroidia; order Cytophagales; family Spirosomataceae; genus Aquirufa. The sequence goes on from JBIKRO010000009.1 coordinate 46,825, forward strand.
CCTTTCCAAATATCCCCAAAGCAATCTTTTTTGAGGGGATTCCTTTCGTTTTTAATGTGACCCATAAAGTCCCCGTAATCGGATCAACTCCTTCTGATTTTGCCACGACGCTTGCCGAGAAATTCTGCTCTTTTTCTGTGTCAATGGTCACTGAGGCGCGGTCGCCGAGGGAAACGGTCGACCAATCTTGGTCGCTTAGACCGACTTTCAATACCCAATTGTCTTTGTTTGCTCCATTTATCTGGAGGATAGGGGTTCCTGGGCCAACGACCTGCCCATCATTGGCAAATTTTTTCAAGACATATCCGGACTTTACTGCTCTGATTTCCGCATAATTTTGATTGAATTTTAACACTGAAATTTGTTGCCTGGCTAGGTCCAAAGCAGATTTACTGTTTTGGAATTGTTCCAAGGTTGCCACACTGTCTTTGTATAAATTTCCTGCCCTGGTGAAATCGCGTTCCGCTTTTTCCAAACCAATCTGAGCTTGTTGTACTTGTGACTTGATCTCAGTTAAATTTAAGGTGGCTAACAATTGGCCCGACTTAATTGCGTCCCCTTCTTTAACCAAAATGTGTTGGATGACACCGCCAATTTTAAACCCTAAATAGGTCTCATCCTCCGTGGTAAAAATGCCTGAGGCGTGGACCGTTTGACCTATGGATTCCTGATTTATTTCGATGACTTTAACCGGGATCACATCAGATGCGATGTTGGTTTCTTCTGCTTTTTTCTTGCCGCAGGCGGTTAGGCCAAAGACCAAAATAAAGCTTAAAAAAATGTATTTGATCAGATTCATATTATTCATTTTTTAATGGATAGGAGGCCGCTTCTCGCTCTACTTGGGCTGCGGCTATTAAAATTTTAAATTGATTTATATTCAATGCCAAATGCGCATTCGTCCATTGACTTCTTGCATCTAATGTTTCTATATACGTATTTACCCCTTCTTTATAGCCTTTGTCGATCAACTTCTGATAGGTGTTCGCTACATCGATTTGCTTCTGGCTGGCCCGAAAAGCCACCCAAGTTTGTGTCAGGTTTTTTTGAGCGATTTGTAGGGCCAAACTTACTTGTTTGCTGGTTAGGTCGAGTGATTTTTTAGCCATGTCAACATCCATCGCCGACTGCTTTATTTTGTTCAAATTTCGCTTGCCTGAAAAGATGGGGATGTCTACTTGCATGCCCAATAAATAGTATGCCGATTTCTGATTAAAATCCCAATTGGACGATTGCGAACCTAGATTTAAATAGCCATTTAATTTAGGCAAATAAAAACTCTCATTCATTTTCACGACCGATTGTTGCAAAGAAATCGCCTGTTTCAGCATGCCCAATTCTTCTCTTTGATCGGCATCTGCCATTTGATTTTTTTTCAAAATATCTAAGGCTTCTTGCTCGTCAAAATTTGTTTTAACCTCCGTTTGCAATTCGCGATTTAGTAGAAAATTGAAATACATTTTGGCTGATTCTGCTTGTTTTTCGGCTTCTGATAATTGGGACGCCATTTGGACCACTTCGTTTTCGGACCTAAGAATGTAGGCGGGAAGGCCTTTGCCATTGGCCAATAATTTCTCATTTATTTTCTTCCCTTCTTGGGCCAAAAGCAATCCATTTTGGTAGATGCCAATCGCCTTATGGGCCATCAAATAATTGAGGTAGGCTGTTTTGATATTTTTGACTAACTCCCTTTTATACACTTGAATATCCGCTTTTTGAATCCCCAATGTTTGACTCTGGATTTCTTTGTTGATGGAGATATCCCGATTGTAAATGGGCATGACAGTGGTCAATTTAACATCATAGAAATTCCGAGGAAAGAAGTTCGTTTCTACATTAGCAATTTGAGGAAAGGCGGAGCTTTTTGTCAACTGGTTTAGCGTGGCATATACCGGATTAAGCATGTCGCCTACCGGAAATGAAATGCTTCGGCCCCCTTCACCCGTTTGATATCCGCCTTGAAAAGCAAGCGTCGGCTGATATAGACTTTGTGCGGATTGCAAAGACAAAAGAGCCTTTTCCGCCGAAATAAGTTTTTGTTGGACGACAATATTTTGCTGAAATCCCATTTCGATGTATTCATCCAAAATGGACTTTTGGCCCAAGATGCAGGCAAAGGGCATTACTAAAAGGAACAGACTTAATGGTAACTTCATTTTCTTAGGCTTTTTTCAGTGTATTAATCATCCAACGAATAGACTCATGCATGGATTGTACTACTTTATCCGGTTCTACCAAGCGCTCTAATCGTTGGCGTATTGCCAACGAAACCAGTCCGTGGGCCACCGCCCAGACTGCCATGGATATGGTGGCTACATCGCCTGTCGGAATGAATTTCTTATCCATGCATTCCTGAATAATATGTTTTAAGGTTTCTAAGGCGATATCTCCGTTGGGCCAATGCCCCACATTTTGCTCTCTAATCGTTTTCATGGGAGCATTTTGGATGAACATTAAATCATAATATTCAGGATTCTCTAAACCAAAATTGATGTAGTTCTCGCCTAATAAATACAATCGGTCAATCGGATTTTCAATTTGAACTAGTGCCAAATTACTGGCAATCATTCGCTCGAATCCCATCTCACAGAGGTGAAATAAGATTTCATTTTTATCCTTAAAATAAATGTACAGGGTAGTCGGACTATATTCAACGAGATCGGCAATTTTCCGAATCGAAACGTTTTCAAAACCCTCTTTGACAAACAATTGCATGGAAGCTTCCAAAATCATTTTTCTGATTTCATCCCTTTGCTTCTCTTTTCTTTCTAAAATTCCCATCGCTTTTATTTACATCGCAAATATAATGAACAGTGTTAATAAATTGTGTGAATTTAAAAACAATTCTTTTTTATTTTCGGTTATGAGTGTAGTTATTTTGTGCCTTTTTGATGATTGGGTACAAGAAAGGATAGATTGAAATGCTTTTTATTATAATATGCAGCTTATTAATATTTTGTTTTAATTACGCGACCTAAGTAGAGATAATAAATGATTAGTACAACACAAACTCAATTGTGGGAAACAGGGCTATTTTTTAATTCCAATCTGGAAAAAAAATATGGTATGCCCACACGAGTAAATGATAGCCAAGCCTGGATTTTACCAGCCAATTTTTTTATTCGATCCAATGAATGGACAATCGTATTTGAATTTGATAAGGTTTGCATTTATCTCAATGTGGAATTGGGCTCTCATATTTGCTTGCATAAAAAGATGAGCGGCTCAGAGATGAAACAATTTGAAAGGGAATGGGTGGCTTTTCAATCCTCTAATGATGAAACATTTGATTTACAGGAGTTTCACTTCTTAAATTAAAATTCGTTTTTCTAATAATTGTGTAATTTCATTTAAATTTGCAAACCAAATCGATTTACATGATTCGCTTATTATTCGTTTTTGTTATTATTTTAACCTGGTCCACAAGTACTTTTGGACAGTTTCAAGTAAGCGAAAATCGTCGATTTATCACTAGAGAGGGTAAGCCATTTTTCTGGCTTGGAGATACAGCCTGGGAACTTTTTCATCGACTTTCCAAAGAAGATGCCACCTATTATTTCAAGAAAAGAAGTGAGCAAGGATTCACTGTGATCCAAGCGGTGGCCTTAGCGGAATTGGATGGATTGCAAACACCGAATGCCAATGGCGACTTGCCGCTCATCGATTTAGACCCCACAAAACCCAATGAAAAATATTTTGCGCACGTAGATAGTTTAATTACCATTGCGGGAAAATTTGGGCTCACTATTGCACTCCTTCCGACTTGGGGTGACAAGGTTGACAAGTCGACCTGGGGGAAAGGACCTGAAATTTTTAATGCCAAAAACGCAAATACCTATGGAAAATGGATCGGCCAGCGTTTTGAAAAGAAGACCAATTTGATTTGGATCATGGGCGGGGATCGCAATCCTAAGAATGCCCAACAAATAGAAATTTGGAATGCTTTAGCCGAAGGAGTTAGCGCTGGCGCCGGAGGGCCCAATAAGGTCCTGATGAGTTTTCATCCACAACCTAATGCGCTAGGTTCAGCCGAATGGTTTCATCAAAGCGATTGGCTCGATTTCAATATGTTTCAAAATGGCCACTGCCGAGATCAAGAGCATTATTTAAAAGTATCGACTTTATATAACAAGGCCCCCTTTAAGCCGATCATCGACGGCGAACCGATGTACGAAGATCATCCCGTTTGTTTTAATGCGAAAGATTTGGGAACCTCTAGTGCCTACGACATCCGAAAATATGCCTACTTAGATTTATTTGCTGGTGCTTTTGGGCATACCTACGGCTGTCATGATGTATGGCAAATGTATGATTCCACGCGTGTCGGTATTAATGGCCCCCATTTTCCATGGAAAATCGCTTTGGATTTACCTGGTGCAAACCAAATGAAATTTGCCCGAGAATTAATGGAATCTAAATCCATGCTCGACCGCATCCCAGACCAATCCATTTTAATTGAGTCCGATGAAACCCCCGGGGAGCGTATCCAAGCCACTCGTGGAAAAGACTATGTTTTCGTTTACTCTTGCGTAGGGAAAAGATTCCGTTTAAAAATGGGTCAAATCCCCGGTGAAAAATCGGCATTCTTTTGGGTCAACCCAAGAACAGGAGAAAAGTCAAGCAAAAACAACATCAATAATACCGGGATTCAGACGTTCACCCCGCCCACAAAAGGCTACGGATTGGATTGGGTGATGGTGTTAGAATCTATCCCAGATCCCAAACCAGAAGTTAAACCTGAGCCCGCTGCTACAGAGGTAAAACCAATCTTGGATGCTAAAGCACCCGCGACGCCATTAACACCGGCTAATGCTCCAGAGGTAAAAGTTGACATTAAACCACAACCTTCGTCGACGAGTCCTTTGCAAGCTAGTCCATCAACTACGCCGGCCGCTGCAGTCCCTGAAGTAAAACCTCAAGCTTCGCCAACGAGCACTTTACAAGCAAATCCAGCGGCAGCGCCTACGGCTCCCACAGCAAATACACCAGCAGGAAATAGTTCAGCGACTACCGTGAATACTACCGTGAATGCAGTCCAACCCGTCAATCAGGCAGAGGTAAAGGCCCCAAATTAAGAATTCATCAAGCGCATTAAATACTGATATTATTTATTAATTTGGCATCGCTAAACCTAATTATATCATATGTTGACCCCAGCTCAAATCGACTCCTATCATCAGGATGGTTATGTCCAAATTCCTGGCATGTTTAATCAATCAGAAATTGACCTATTGTACGGTGTGGCGACGGACGACTCAGTGGTCAATAATTCATTTGACCTAAATGATCAAAACGGAAAGAAAACAAAACTGACGCTTTGGTTTACAGCAGGGGACGATTCTTTCGGTTTAATGTCTCGTTGCGCCCGACTAGTTCAAGGAGTTCAAAGTCTTTTAGGACCCGGCGAAGTTTGCCATTTCCACTCAAAAGTAATGCAAAAAGAACCTCGAGTTGGAGGCGCTTGGGAGTGGCATCAAGATTATGGTTATTGGTATAAAAATGGATTTCTATATCCTGAAGATATGATTTCGGTGATGGTTGCTTTGACGGATGCCACCATCGAAAATGGATGTTTGCAAGTTTTAAAAGGCACACATAAAATGCAAAGAATCGAGCATCATTTTGCGGGGGAACAACAAGGTGCCGACATGGATTTTGTCCAAGAAGCGGAAAAAGTTTCAGAGCTTATTTACTGTGAATTAAAAGCGGGAGACGTTCTGTTTTTCCACCCGAATGTCCTACATCGCTCCGAAGCAAATCTTTCGGATACGGCCCGTTGGTCTGTCATTTCTGCCTACAACCTTGCCCACAATATTCCGTTCAGGGAAAAAAACACCTCTTGCATTACGCCAGTAGCGATGGTGCCCGATGAAGCCTTGCTTGCCAGTGGGAAAAAAGAAGTTAATCAGGCCGATTTTCTATTGAAAGAAAAGGAAATTACACTGCAAGTCAAATGATGACGAAGCCATTTTCTAGACGCGAATTTTTGCTGATGCTGCCGGTCGGAGCCTCGCTTTTTTATCCAAGTTCAGCGCAACCATTCATTTCTAGCAACGGATATAATTGGATTACTTTTTACCAACGAGCCGGTAAAGTATGGGGCCAAGATTGGGACACTTGTATACAAGACTATGCGCGTTCAGGTTTGAAGGCTTTGGAGCCATCCATCGGACATGTAGACGATTTAAATAAGTTAATTCCTGCCTTAAAAAAATACGATATTTCTCTGCCCTCCATTTACGTGGGGAGTATTTTGCATGAACCGAAGGAAGCTGATTTATCGATCCAACGAATCTTAGCGATTGCAGACCGATTGAAATCGGAAGGGACCAACATCTTCGTGACGAACCCAAGTCCATTAAAAAATGGAGCCCGTAAAAGTGATTCGGAACTCGCATGCCAAGTGGAAAAACTGAATATACTTGGAAGTCAATTAAAACAAAGAGGAATCACGCTAGCCTACCATACCCATGATGTGGAGTTTCGGGAAAGTGCTCGGGAATTTCACTATGTTTTGCAACATACAAAACCCGAAAATCTGGCTTTTTGCATGGATGTCCATTGGGTTTATCGAGGTGCTGGAAACTCAGAACAAACGGTTTTTGATACATTAAAAACGTATGGAAATAGGATTGTGGCCTTGCATATTCGACAGTCCCAAAACGGAATATGGACCGAAACTTTTTCAGGAAAAGGCGACATCGATTATGTTCGCTTTGCCAAAGAATTAAAAAAACAAAAAATAAAACCGCATTTAGTTATCGAGCAATGCCTCGAAGCTAAAACAGTTCAAACGATGGATGCCGCTCAAGCGCATGCCATCGATTTAAAAATAGTCAACGCATTATTTAATTAAAAAAGATTATGGCTAAAGTATGTATTTTAGGAGGGGGCTTCATCGGCCGATTTTATGCAGAATCCCTTTGCGGCAGACGCGGAAAAGATATAGTCACCGTAGTTTATGCACGTAAAAAAGAAACGGCGATTCGCTTTGCGACGGACTATCAAGTCGCACACTTTACCACGGAAATGGAAGAGGCCATCGCCCATGCAGAGACGGAATTTGTAGTGATTGCTTTGCCTAATTACCTTCATGAGGAGGCGGTGATGCTTTGTGTGAAACATAAAAAAGCGGTGTTATGCACCAAGCCATTAGGTCGGACTGCCGCGGAGGCATTGCGGATGACATTGGCCTGTGAGGAAGCAGGAGTTTTTGCCGGATATTTAGAAGACCTTTGTTATACCCCCAAATTTTTAAAGTCAGTAAAAAGTGTGGAGGCGGGTTCGATAGGCCGAGTACTTTGGGCGAAGTCGAGGGAAACGCATCCAGGTCCCCATTCCGATTGGTTTTGGGACATTGAAAAAGCAGGTGGCGGAGCCGTGTTGGATTTAGGTTGCCATTGCATTGAAATTGCTCGAAATTTTATAGGGAAAGATATTTTGCCTGTCGAGGTGATGTGCTGGGCCGACACCCAAGTGAAGCCGATCGACGCGGAGGATCATGCGATCGGTTTAGTGAAATATGAGAATGGAGCGATAGGCCAATTTGAAGTTTCTTGGACTTTTCGTGGAGGCATGGATTTAAGAGACGAGGTGATGGGAACCGAAGGAACCATTTGGGTGAATTCATTTTTACGGACGGGTTTTGAAATGTTTACTACGGGTGCTGGTACAGATTATGTGGCCGAAAAAGCAGAGTCGACAAGCGGCTGGCAATTTCCCGTGGGTGATGAAGCGCATGAATTAGGTTACCCAACGATGTTTAACGATATGTTTGATTCATTTGAAAAAGGAGTTCAACCGCGTGAAACTTTTTACGATGGTTATGTAGTGAACGCCATCGTGGATGCCGCTTACAAATCAGCCAAAACCAAATTATGGGAGCCGGTGAATTTACCGGTTTGGCGAGGTCAAACAGGTGTACAAAAACCTTCTGTGTTCCAAGAATATGATGCGGAACACTGGTTCATTAAGGATGAGATTTTGCCCAACGGGGATAAAAAGGTGATTTTGAAGAATAAAAAAACAGGTGAAATTTCTGAAAAAGAAACTTGGAAAAAATAGAGAAAATGGGTGAATTATTAATCTTCACCCATTTAACTTATTTCTTAATATAAGCGAGTAAATCAGCCATAGCTTTCAGATTGATGTTACCTTCTAAGCCATTAGGCATAGCTGAAACACGCATATCTCGCTTCGATTTAATTCGAGTCTTTTCGATGTTTTGAACCGTCCCACCCATTAATTTTAATGCGATGGATTGATTGTTTTCTGAGGTGATAATTCCCGTTAATCGAGTTCCATCCTTCATCTCAACCTCCCATTGGCCATATTTATCGGCAATGGAATTATTCGGATTGATGATTT
>JBIKRO010000060.1:0-17390 GCA_044349095.1 Aquirufa sp.
AAGATGCCAAAAATGAAGTTAAAGATCAGATCAATAAAGAATTAGACGAAACTAAAAAATAGTTTTATTTTATTCTTTTTTAAAATGCATAGTTGGATCTTCCAACTATGCTTTTGTGTTTAATTGAACCCCCATTTTTAATGGAAAATTTTCCTCAGCCTTATTCAGAAATAAGAAATAGTTTATTTCAAGGCACGTTGTCCTGTGTTGATTTGGTTAGGCAATATTTAAGTCGAATTGATGCTTTAAATAAACAATTGAATGTTTTTTTAGAAGTCTATTCGGAGGAAGCTCTTGCCTCAGCGAGGTTAATTGACCAAAAAATTAAAGATGGGAAAGCAGGTAAATTAGCTGGAATGGTGGTAGGCCTGAAAGATTTACTTTGTTATCAAGATCACGGGGCTCAAGCGGGTAGTCAAATCTTAAATGGATTTAAATCAACTTTTTCAGCTACAGCGGTCCAACGAATTATTAGTGAAGATGCGATTATTATTGGCAGACAAAATTGTGATGAGTTTGGGATGGGGTCGACCAATGAAAATTCATCTTTTGGACCTGTTTTAAATTATACGCATACCAACCACGTTTCCGGGGGTAGTTCAGGTGGTTCAGCCGTTGCTGTCCAGGCAGGAATGTGCCATCTTTCATTAGGTACGGACACAGGAGGTTCAATTCGTATGCCAGCATCTTTTTGTGGAATTTCTGGGCTCAAACCTACTTATGGACTTGTTTCCCGTTGGGGATTAATTGCTTATGCCTCTTCTTTCGATTCTATTGGTCCCATGTGCCACCATCCCGTTGATCTCAAGCTAGTTATGGACGTGATTTCCGGCCCTGATGAATTTGATAGTACGGTCAGCAGCTTAAATAAGAAAGAATTTACCCCAAAAAAACGACTAGCTTATATTAAAGAGATTGTCGAGCATCCAAGTTTACAAACTGAAATTAAAGAGCAATTTTTTCTTAAAGTAGCGCAATTAAAACAAAAAGGTTTCGTTGTGGAATCTGTTGATTTTGCCTACATAGATCAAATGTTACCTACTTATTATGTTTTAACCACAGCTGAAGCTAGTTCTAATCTGTCAAGATTTGATGGAGTTAAGTTTGGCCAAAGAACTCAAAATCCACGTGATTTAATGGACCTGTATAAAAAAACAAGGAATGAGGGTTTTGGTGAAGAAGTTAAACGTAGAATCATGCTGGGCACCTTTGTCTTAAGCGCTAATTATTATGATGCTTATTATACAAAGGCGCAAAAAGTTAGAAGGCTAATTAAAGAGCGTACGGATGTGATTTTGAAAGATTTCGATTTTATCATTTCGCCAACGACCTCTTCTACTGCGTATCGGTTAGGGGAAAAAACACTTGATCCTCTTCAGATGTATTTAGGGGATTTATTTACCGTGCAGGCAAATGTGACTGGTTTGCCCGCTATTACTGTTCCTGCTGGACAGGACTTGAATGGACTTTCGATTGGATTTCAAGCGATGGGGCCAGCTTATTCAGAGGATGAATTGGTTGATTTTACTTCATATTTATAATATAATTCGTTGAAAATAAAGATCACATATTTACTGTATTTTTACTTCCTTTCAAGCTCATTGTTTGGGCAGGTTAGGAGTGCATTTTTGCCTAATATTGATCGTAAGTTTATTGATTCTTTGGCTCGAATTGAGCAAGGAATGCCCACATCTTTAATGATTGACCCTTCTTTAATTCAGAATCGGTTAAAATCAATTCAAAATGTTATTCCCCTTATTTACAATCAATATTCGCATCAATATGTTGAATATTTTGCTTTTAAGAAGGCCGCATTTACCCAACATATGTTGGAAAAACGTGATTTGTATTTTCCTATTTATGAAAAATACCTTAAGCAATATGGGTTGCCTGATGAGTTGAAATATTTGTCTTTGATCGAATCTGGGCTTGAAACCAAAGCTTTATCCTTAAAAGGAGCTGGTGGTTTGTGGCAATTCATGCCCTATACTGCTCGGGGTGATTTTGGTCTTCGTGTAGATTCTTACGTGGATGAAAGATTTGATCCTGAACGTGCTACCGAGGCTGCATGTAAATATATGCGCCAATTGTATCGCATTTTTGGAGATTGGCACATGGCGTTAGCTGCCTATAATACAGGTCCAGGAAATGTTAAACGGGCGATAAGGCGTTGTGGATCAACTAACTTTTGGGGTATTTACAATTGCCTTCCAAAAGAAACTCGTAATTATGTTCCTCAATATATTGCGATTTCCTATATGATGAATTTTCATTGGGATCATGCCATACAACCTCAGGAATGGGCTTTTCATATGCCTTCTGATACCTTACACTTGAAAGGATTTGTCAATTTAAAACTATTATCGTCATTAGCTGGATTTTCTTTAGATACCTTCCGAGTTTTAAATCCCCATATTTTAGGGAATTCAATTCCTTCTGATGTAGACAAAATTATTGTACGCATTCCCAAAGATAAATTTGCTTTTTTTAGTGCGAATCGATTAAAAATTCTTGATTCTGCGAGTTATTTTGGTACGCGCAAAGTTTTAGGTATTTCTTTGGGATCGATCGACTCCACGGCTGGGCTTCGAATGTTAAAAAATTCAAAGAAGAAATACGTAGTTCGAAGAGGAGAGACTATTTATACAATAGCTAGGAATTTAGATGTTTCAGTACTCGAATTAAAACGTATTAACCGCTTGAGATCTAACCGGTTAAAAAGAGGGAAAGTGATTTATTATTTTGTCAAAGAATGGGTTGATATTGATGTGGCAAATGCTTCATCAAAGGTTGAGATTAATATTTCAAAAAATCCTGAATTTAAAACAAAATCAAAGAAAAGAACTATTTATCACCGAGTAAGGCCTGGAGATACATTATCTCAAATTGCTGATCAATATAATGGCAGCACCATAGCAAAAATTAAAAAATTAAATAGACTTCGTTCTTCGGTTTTAAAGCCTGGAATGAGGTTAAAAATTTCGTAAAATGATCGCATACCTAAAAGGAAAATTAGCTTACAAAGACAGAGCGCATGTCATTATAGACGTTCAAGGTGTTGGCTATGACGTAAAAATTTCATTACAAACATATGATTCACTTGCTGAAGGTGATGAAAATTGTAAACTTTTTACGCATTTACAGATCAAAGAAGATGCACATACCCTTGTGGGTTTTTATGAAATGGATGAAAAATTATTATTTCTTGATTTAATAAGTGTTTCAGGGGTAGGCGTTACAACAGCCTTGGTCATGTTGTCTTCCTTTTCGAGCGGAGAAATAAGAGGGGCCATTATGAACGAAAATATTGCTTTGATTCAATCGATCAAGGGTATAGGGTCTAAGACAGCCCAACGTGTTATTTTAGAATTAAAAGACAAATGTAAAAAGGATACATTATTTGTGGAAGCTGGTAAATCCTCTCCTGATAAGTCATATGGCGTTAAGCAAGAGGCTTTAGGTGCATTGGTAACGCTAGGAATTCCTCGAGTAGCAGCTGAGAAAAATTTAGACCAATTATTGAAATCTAATCCAGATGCTACTATTGAGCAGCTTATTAAACTAGCCCTTCGTTAATTTATTATTTGTGCAAAGAGACGGCAATATCGCTATAAAAGTCATTTTAAAAGGCCTATTTTTTGGGGCCTTTGCGGTGTTACCTTTCATTTCTTTTGCTCAAAATGTTGACTCAACTACGACCATTTTAAAAAGCGGTCGTAGGCCTCGTTTCCAATTAAAACCTTTTGATTTTTATCAATCAAATAAGCAATTTTCAAAATCGCCTTTTTCTATTTTTTCATTAAAAGGAAGTCGGAATCAAATCGATTTTAGCCAAAATCAATTAATTTCTTCTCAACAATTAGGTGATATTTCAATCTCCCCGTCCCAAGCTTTCAGTTTGAGTGATTATAGTAATTTGCAAAATAAAGATTTGAATAGGTCCTATTGGAATGATTATTCAAAGAGCCTTGACGGGAACAATTCGGTTCAATCTAGAGGACTATTTCCAAAAATTGAATTGCCACCTTCAATTGATCGGATTTTTGGTGGTACCGAAGTCTCATTCAAACCCAATGGTAGCTTGTTGTTAGATATAGGTTACATGGGTCAATTCGTGGATAATCCTGCGGTTCCGGTCCAACTTCGATACGTCGGGAATTTGTTTTTTAACGAACAAGCTCAAATCAATTTTCAAGGAAAGATTGGTGACAAACTTAACCTAAATGCTAATTTTGATACGAAGGCTAGTTTTAATTTTCAAAACCAACTTAAATTAAATTGGAAAACCCAAGAAGAAGATATTCTTCAAAATATAGAAGCGGGTAACACTTCATGGACGCTTAATTCTCAATTAATACCAGGTGTTCAGAATTTATTTGGTCTTAAAACATTATTGCGATTTGGTAATTTGGACGTGACGGTTGTCGCAGCCCAACAACGTTCCAAGCAAGATTGTATCACCATGAAAGGAGGGACTCAGGGGCGTTCTTTTGAAATTAGAGCGGATCAATATGATGAAAATAGGCATTTCTTTTTATCCACTTATTTCAAAGATAATTACGAAAGATCTTTGCGAAGTTTGCCTGTTATCACCAGTGGAATTACCATCACCCGGATCGAGGTATATGTAACAAACAGAACTCAAAGTACTGAAACATTACGAAATTTAGTGGCTTTAGCTGATTTAGGAGAATCAAATCCTTACAGTAGAAATAAACCCGCGGTCCAACCGATCATTCCCAATCAATCTGTTGACAACAAAAATAATGGACTTTATGATAAGTTGGTAAATGATCCTCAAATACGCCGATCTGATCAATCTTCTTATCAGTTAGAGTCTGTTTATAACTTGCAAAGAGGCACGGATTTTGATATGTTAAAGGGAGCCAAAAGGCTGAATGAACGTGAATTTAAATTCAATCCATCGCTTGGATATATTTCACTGATTTCACCGCTACGCAATGATGAGGTGTTGGCTGTCTCCTATGAATACACATTTAATGGCCGTAAATATAAGGTTGGAGAACTAACGGAAGATTATCAAGCTCGACAAGACAATGAAGTTTTGATTCTAAAAATGCTTAAATCCTCTACCTTACGGAATCATTTGGAGCATCCGATGTGGGATTTAATGATGAAAAACATCTACTCATTAAATACTAATTCATTGTCCAAACAGAATTTTCAATTACGCATTGTTTATAAAGATGATGCTACGGGCATTGATAATTCAAACTTGATTGAAGGAGAGAAATTAAAAGATATTCCATTGGTCAAAGTTTTTGGATTAGATAAACTTAATTTTTCTGGTGATGCCCAACCCGATGGTAATTTTGATTTCATAGAAGATGTAACAGTTGATTCCAAAAATGGAAAAATTATATTTCCAATTCTAGAACCTTTTGGAAAAAACCTGAAAACAAAATTTACTTCCTCTGAATCAAATCTGGTTGACAAGTATGTTTTTCAAAATTTATATACGAGTACACAAACTGATGCCAGTCAAATAGCCAGCAAAAATAAGTTCTTTTTGAAAGGTTCTTTCCAGTCGGGAGTAGGGGGTGGCGATATTTCGTTGCCATTTGGGGTAGAGGCAAAGTCAGTTACGGTAACCGCTGGTGGTCAATCCTTAAGTCAAGGGACTGATTTTATCGTGGATGGTCAATCGGGTCGTGTTAAAATCATTAATGAGGGAGTATTTAATTCGGGTCGTGAAATTAAAATTTGTTACGAAAAGCCAGATCTTTTTTCGAATCAAATTAGAACTATGCTGGGAACTAGATTAGACTATAATTTAGGACAAGATGTACATTTAGGAGCTACAATTCAAAATATGAGTGAAACGCCACCAGCTTTTTTTAGGCGGGTAGCCATTGGAAATGAACCTGTTAATAATACGTTAATAGGTTTTGATGCCAGTATTTTGAAAAAATCAAATGCCTTAACCCGCATGATTGATGCATTGCCGATTGTTTCCACGAAGGAATCATCTGTGATCGACTTTCAAGGCGAATTTGCTAAGTTGATCCCGAATGTCAATGACCGTGTTCAGGGGAATGCATTTATTGATGATTTTGAATCAGCCAGAGTGGTTTATAATTTAAGTTCTCAGCCAACTTATTGGCGTCCTGGGGCCACGCCTAAAGATTTTATTTCAGGAAATCCAAGAGACATAAGTTCAAATTTTAGGCGTGCTAAAATTTCGGCCTATAATGTTGACGCAAGTATTTATGGCCAAGGTGGCTTTGCTTTAGAGGTTCCTGGACTTGATCCAGCCCAGGTAAACTTATTTGCTTATGAGCGTGTCGTAACGCCAAAGGGTTTGTTTCCGAATAAAGACTTTGCCAATAACATCACTAATTTGCCTTTAGGTGTTTTAGATGTGGCTTATTTCCCTTCTGAACGAGGTATTTATAATTTCAATCCAAGTTTGAATGCACAAGGTTTGTTGCCAAACCCAAAATCAAATTTCGGTGCAATTACGCGTGCAATTGCTTCAGATACAGATTTTGATAATGCGAATGTAGAGCAAATTGAATTTTGGATGATGGATCCTTTTGTCACAGGAGATCAAGGTAAAGTTCGTGATGGTATTTTTAACAAAAATAACCAAACAGGTGGAAAGCTAATTTTCCATTTGGGTGATGTATCTGAGGATTTTATCCCGGATGGATTTTCAAATTTTGAAAATGGCATTCCAGCAGGAGAAAAAATCACTTCTGGGAATACTCAGAATGTTGAAAAGACGCTGTGGGGATTAGCTCCTAAGCGCCAATTTGTCATTAATGCCTTTGATAACCAAGGGGGAAGGGCCCAGCAAGATATTGGTTTAGATGGTATGATAAATAGGTCAACTGAATCTACCGCCATTACAGAGGAAACTTATTTCAAAGAATATTTGACTCAAATATCTGCCAAAGTAAATGATCAAAATGCGATTTCAGCTCTGAAAAATGATCCAGCTGGGGATGACTTTGTACACTATTTGAGCGATAAATTTAACAAAACGGGAAGTATCATTGAACGGTATAAAAACTTTATGGGATTGGAAAATAATTCTCCAACCACTGATAATCCGACGAATTCAACGATTACCGAAGCGAGTAGTATGATGCCTGATCGGGAAGATTTAAACAATGATAATACGGTCAATGAAATTGAGTCTTATTTTCAATATCAAATTGATCTTAAGCCAGGTCAGTTGCAAGTAGGTCAAGGTTTTGTTGTAGATAAGGTGAATGAAGGTGGAGTGGATTGGTATTTATTTAGAGTTCCGATTAAGGATAAGCGTAATTACACCACACCGGCAGGTGAAATATCGAGCTTCAAATCCATTCGTTTCTTTAGAATGTTATTGAGTGATTTTCAAGACCCTGTGGTGTTGAGATTTGCTCAATTGCAGCTTTCGGGATATTCATACAGGAAGTTTATTGGAAATTTAGATGTTAAAAATGGCCAGGATTTGCCGGAATCCTACGATGCTAAATTTAGGGTGTCAAGTGTCAATGTAGAAGAAAATGGGCCTGCAACGAAGGGAGCCAATGCAATTCCCTATGTAGTGCCTCCAGGTTTTGTACGCGATCAAGATATTACTACCATCAATAATGCTCGATTAAATGAGCAGTCGATGAGCTTATGTGTTGACAATCTTAGGCCTGGAGATGCGAGAGCAGTATTTAAAAATACGATGTTTGATTTTATTAATTACAAACGGCTTAGAATGTTTGTTTCCATGCAAAGTGCGGATCAAATTTCGGGTCATGTTTCTGCATTTCTACGCATTGGTACTGATTTAACAGATAACTACTATGAGGTTGAGAACACAGGGTTAATTCAAACACAAAAAGGACAAAGTTTAGATACTGAAATTTGGCCTATGGAAAATGAATTTGACATAGAATTTGAATTATTAAAGCTTGTAAAAATTGAACGGGACAGACAAAATAAGGGTTTGAACGATCGCTTTTCTATGTTGATGACCAGTTCTACCGGTAAAGTTTATCGAATAACCGTGATGGGAAGACCGGATCAAAGTGCGACTATGACTACGATGATAGGTGTTCGTAATACTACAAAAGATGGGCAAAATAAATCTTTTTGCGTGTGGGTGAATGAATTAAGGGGATTTGGTTTTGATCAAACCTCTGGTGAAGCCGCTATAGGTAAATTGGGGGTTAAGTTGGCCGACATAGGCCAAGTGGTATTCAATGGAAGCTTTAAGAATTATGGATTTGGTGGGGTTCAATCTAAGATATCGGAAAGATCACGGGATAATTTATATGAAATAGGATTAACAGCTAATTTAAATTTAGATAAATTTTTACCTCTTCAGTGGGGATTCCAAATTCCATTTTATATATCATATGACAAACGGAATATAGCTCCGCAATTTGATCCATTAGATCCAGATATTTTTCTGACAAACTCTTTGGGCAAGTTTAGTTCCGAATCAAAAAAACAAGAATACCTGAAGCTAGTGCAGGATAATACGGAAAGGCATGGTTTTAATTTTTCTAACGTTAGAAAAGTCAGAAGCGCTTTAGCCAAACATGCATATTTATGGGATCTTTCAAACTTTTCATTTTCATATGCATATTCGGAAATGATTCGTTCTAACACTTTAATCGATTCATATTCTCAATTGAGCCAGCGTGGAAGTGTTTTGTATGCGTATACGTCCAATAGTAATTTTTGGGAGCCTTTTGCAAAAATGAATTCTGACTCTCCATGGCTTCTACTATTTAAGGATATGAATGTCAATTTAGTTCCGACCTCCTTAACAGTAAGGGCAGAAATGGATCGCAGTTTTATTAGGACTCAATTAAGGAATGGGGAATTGACCACATTAGGAGTGGCCCCTCAGTTTGAAAAATACTGGTACTTTAATCGGCAATATGCGTTGAATTGGAATTTGACCAAGAGTGTTGTGTTGAATTATAATACTATAGTAAATTCTATTATAGACGAACCTTTTGGCGATTTAGATACCCAAGCTAAACGAGATTCCGTGATGTTCAATATTAAGAGTCTAGGTAGGGCTAAGAATTTTGACCAACAAGCTGGAATGATTTGGCGATTGCCTTTGCAAAAATTGCCTTTAACCGATTGGATGAACGCTGATTACTCGCATCGAATTGGTTACAATTACTTTGCTAATTCGTTTGATATTCGAGATTCTTTAGACTTACCTTTTGGTAATATTATCAAAAATACGCGTGAGCGCTCCATTAATGGAAAAGTGGATTTTGTAGCACTTTATAACCGTATTAAAGCACTAAGATGGGCAAATAATGGCAATCCGATTGGTAAAAATGTAGCTAGAAATCCAGGTGATGATGATGATATTTTAATTTCACCAAAAAATGCATTACGTTCTTTGACTCGCTTATTGTTGACTTTACGGGGAATTCAAGTTAATTATTCGATTAATGAGTCCACGACATTACCAGGATTTTTACCCAATCCAGGGTTATTTGGGATGAATAGTCAATCAACAGCTCCTGGTTTTGATTTTATTTCAGGTAGTCAAAATGACCAAATAAGGTTTACAGCAGGTCAAAACGGTTGGCTATCCAAAAGTATCGTTCAAAATATCCCATTTACACAGACCAAACAAGAGAAGTTTTCTTACATCACTCAGCTGGAGCCCAACAAAGATTTAAGAATTCAAGTAGAAGGAAATTACAATAAAGGAGATAATTACCAAGAGTTTTTCAGACCCAAAACACTCAATGGAGCATTTGCATCTGAAAGCCCAATACGTTCCGGAAATTACTCCATGTCATTTTTATCATTTTTAACTGCATTTGACGATCCTACTTTAGTGTTTGAAAAATTCAGGACGAACAGATCTATTTTGCTCAACAGATTAACTAGGGCCAAATTAGCTGAAGGTGGAGATTATAATGTCAATTCGCAAGATGTCTTAATTCCTTCATTTTTTGCGGCATATTCAGGTGTGTCGGCCAATGATGTTAAATATTCTCCTTTTTATAATATTCCATTGCCCAATTGGAAAGTCGATTACAATGGCTTGAATTTAATTCCTTGGATTACCAAGAAATTTTCTTCTTTCACGATTACTCATATGTACTCAAGTACCTATAGTGTGGGTAATTTTGTTTCTGCTTTGGAATATGGCCAATTTGAAAATGATTATACTAATTTGACGCTCAACAGCTTACTTTATCCTTTATCGTCTAGATTTGACGCAAAAACGAATACGCTGATTCCTGTTTATGTTATGAGTACGATTTCGTTTTCAGAGCGTTTTTCTCCTTTAATTGGTTTCAATGCGATTACTAAAAGTAGGGTTTCCCTTCGTTTTGAATATAATCAAGATAGGAATGTGGGTTTAAATCTGTCAAATAATCAAGTGGCTGAATTATCAAATAAAGATTTAACCTTTGCGATTGGTTTTACGAAAGCTAATATGCTGATTCCTTTTAAGATTAATGGTCGCAATATTCGTTTGCCTAATGATTTACGATTCAACTGTAATTTAACCATTCGCGATACGCGGACATTGCAAAGGAAATTAGATGCTGAGACGATTGTGACTCAAGGATTTTATAATTTCCAATTTCGTCCTCAAATTAGTTATGCGATCAGTGATAAATTGTCTGTTACTGCATACTTTGACAAAATGTTTAATAATCCATTGGTTTCTAATTCATTCTATCGATCTACGGTAGCAGGTGGTTTCCAAATTCGATATAGTTTAAATGAATAAATTCAATTATTGACTAAAATTATTTGCAATAAATCATGAATTTCGTGACCTTTGCATGCTAAAACATTATATATGAATTTTCCAGTTACCTTAAAGTACACACAAGAACACGAATGGATTAAAATTGAGGGAGATATAGCCGTGGTGGGAATTACTGATTTTGCCCAAGGAGAATTGGGAGATATTGTGTTTGTTGAAGTCGAGTCAATAGGAAAAAACATAGTTAAAGATGGTGTATTTGGAACAGTGGAAGCAGTTAAAACGGTTTCGGATTTGTTCTTGCCAGTTTCTGGTGAAGTAATTGAATTTAATACGGCATTAAATAATAACCCAGAATTAATTAACACAGATCCTTATGGAGATGGTTGGGTAATCAAAATGAAACCGAGTGATTTAGGTGATATAAGCCATTTAATGGATGTTGAAACCTACAAATCCTTTATTGCACATTAATTTTTAACCCTGTTGATCAGGGTTTTTTTTTACCATAGAATCGCATGAGAATTTTATTTAAATCGGTTTTAATACAAGATAGTCTTTCTGACTTCTATAATCAGGTTGTTGATTTATTATTCGAAAATGGCCAATGGGTTCAAATTGGAAATAATTTGAATGAAAAAGCTGATTTAGTCATTGACCAACCTGATTTAGCTTGGTCGCCGTCTATGGTAGATCTACGTGTTCATAATACCTTGCCTGGTGGGGAGTTTAAAGAAGACTGGTCAAGTTTGTCAGCAGCAGCTAAGAAAGGTGGGGTGTTAGATTTATTGCTCTTGCCTACTGGGGATCCTGTTCCCCAACAACCACAGGCGCTTGAGTTTGTTAAAAACATGTCTCAAGTTCATGGAGTAAACTTTATGGCTATGGCGCCTTTAACGATCGATAATCAAGGAGAGAATTTCACTGATTTATTTGATTTATTTTCTTCCGGTGTCCATTGGTTTGCCCATGGTAATTCAAGTATCCAGAATGTAGATTTAATGAGTAAGTGCTTGCAATATTTACAGTCGTTGCCGGCAACTTTAGTTTCTAGGCCAGATACGACTGGACTTTCTTTGTATGGTCAAATAAATGAAGGATTACAAAGTACTTTATTAGGACTAAAAGGAATACCTGATTTGTCTGAGACATTAAGTGTAAAACGTGATTTAGATTTACTTTCTTATATCTTGTCTAATTCTTTTGGTCACACTCATGCTAAATTCAGACTACATTTCTCTTGTCTTTCTTGCAGCGAATCAGTGGACTTAATTCGGGCAGCTAAGAAAAAGGGTATGCCAGTAACTTGTGATGTGGCTGCTCACCAATTAATATTCTCGGAAGATTCGATTAGTGATTTTGATACCTTTAAAAAGGTTTTCCCTCCATTTAGGACTGAGAGTGATGTTAATTCTTTATGGAAAGGTATTCAAGATGGAACTATCGATGCCATTGTATCTGATCATACACCTCATGAAAGTGAAGTAAAAGAAGTGGAGTTTGATCATGCATCCTTTGGTACAATCGGCTTAGAAACTTTGTTTCTCGCATGTTACCAAGAGGCCATTCATCGAAAAATTTCGTTTATTGACAAGTTGCTATCTTCCAATCCCGCAAATTTAGTTGGGCTTAACAAGCTAGCGCTAGGAAAAGGGATTGAAGCTAAGGGGATTTTATTCCAAAAAGTACCTGCATATTCTTATGCAGTAGATCAAATTGTGGGCAAATCTAAAAATTCAGCTTTTCTAGGATATACTTTTAGTTATAAAATTTTAATGGTGCTGAATCAACAAGAGATTTCGTATAATAATCAATAAATGAAAAATCTGATCAAGCATTGGCCGCAATTATTGGCTACAAGTCTATTTGCCGTTGGTTTAATTATCATTTATTGCATTGTCATTTATTCCCTGGGTATTTTGCCACTCGGAGGAAAAAAAGCACCCAGTTTTGTGTTTGTGCTAATACTTCAATATTTTTTAGTCAAAAGGGTTTTCAAATTCGACTCTGCCCATTTCTTGAAAATTTTCCTGTTTCAATATATCTATATTGTTTTTGTGGCTATTTTAAGTGCTATAGTCTTGTATTATTTCTATATGTCTGAAATCGGTTTTGGAGTTTTAAACGAATATATACAATTTAGCGTCAGTGAATTGCAGCAGTATAAATCGGTGATTATTGAGCAAGAAGGGATTGAATATTATAAAATGTTATTGAATGGCATTAATGGAATAGATGCTGGAAGCATCGCTAAAGATGATTTCACACAAAAAATTGTGCTGGCATTTTTGCCAAACCTACTCATGTCTTTATATTTTAAAAAGAATTAATCATGGAAAACCAGGAAGATTTAAAATTGTCTAACTCCGTTTTAGCTTTAAAATGGGGAGTTATAGGTGGGATTAGTAGTTTTGTTTTAACTCTGGTAACTAAATATTCAGGATTAGAAGAAGACTTTAGCGAAACATTAGGATGGGTTTCATTTTTAGCCACCCTTATTATCAACACGACAATACTTTATTTAGCCATAAAAGAAGTTAGATCAAACCAAGACGATCTTTTAAGTTATGGGCAGGGTTTAGGTAATTCGTTATTAATTGGTGCTGTTTGGGGTGTTGTGAGTGGTGGTTTTAATTATATCTATTTGAATTTTATTGACCAAGGAGTTCTTCAAAAGCAGATGGATATCGCTAGGGAAAAATTAGAAAGTCAGGGTTTAACTGAAAGTCAAATTGAAGATGCTGAAAAAATCACCAAGATGATGTTGGGCCCCGGCATTCAATTTATGATCATTTTTTTCTTTTCAGTTTTATTTACTTTCATACTTGGTTTGATTGTTTCAGCGATTTTGAGAAAAGAAAAATCTATTTTTGAGGATTAATATGTGGGCGATTATTCAAAAAGAATTTAATGTGTTTTTTACCTCATTCATCGGTATGGGACTCATGTTTTCTTTTTATTTATTGATCGGCTTTTATACTTGGTTTTTCCAAGGCAATGTCTTAGACTTTGGCTTTGCAGAACTAAGTGTATTTTTTGATTTAAGTCCTTGGTTTTTTTTATTTTTCACGCCTGCCATTTGCATGAGGCTATTTTCGGAAGAGTTTGAATTAGGCACTTTTAATCTTTTGCGCTCATTGCCAATATCGATTGAACGAATCATTTTTGCTAAAATCCTAAGTCAAATACTTTTATTGGCCATCATATTAGTGCCTACCATCATTTTTATCTATAGCATTGGAATATTAAGTTCACCGGCTTTTAACATTGATTTTGGTATCATATTTAGCGCTTATTTCAGTTTACTTTTGCTAATCATTGTATTTGTCTGTTTAAGTGCTCTAGCTTCTTCTATGGCAAATAAACAAGCATTATCATTTGTATTGGGTGTGTTTTTGAATTTTGTTTTTTGGCAGGGACCTCAAGAAATTACTAAAATTTTTAATTTCGATTTTACCTTTCAAAGTTTAAATTATCACTTTCAAAATATCAGTAGGGGAGTGTTAGATTTTTCAAGTGTCTTTTTTTACCTAGGACTGATCTTGATGATTATTGGACTTATAATTTTACGCTTCCGTTGGAATTATTTGAAATCTAAAATTTGAATTCGCTCTTCGCAGTATTTTATCTCTGATTCTTCATTAGATGCAATGATAATTAATTTATCTTTCTCCGATTCTAGTTTATTTTGAAACCAGGTTTTTGACTTAAGGTCCAAATTAGTCGTGGGTTCATCTAAAAACAAAAATGGCCTTGGCGCGGATAAAGCAAGGGTTAGCTTTGTTTTTTGCTTCATGCCTGACGAGAAATCTTTAATTAGTTTATTGGGATTCGTTTTTAATTCTGAAAATTCTTCAAATGCTTGGACGTTGAATGCTAAGGGTAAATTTTGTAGGCCAACTAAAAAAGAGATTAATTCACTGATGGTAAATTCTTCTATGATTTCACTGTAGGGAGCTGCAAATGAAATTTGCTTAAATGCAAGATCACTTTCTATGGGGTTTCCTTGGTTATCTAAATACTTTACGGAACCTTTTGTTGGCAATGAAAATTGACTCAGCAATTGGAGTAAGGTCGATTTGCCGGAACCATTTGGCCCTACAATTGCATATTTCTGATGATCTTGAAATTCGAAATTAAAGTTTTTAATGACATATTCTTGGCGGAATTTCTTTTCTAAATTTTCAGCAAGAATTTTCATAGGAGTTCGCTTAGCCTTTCATGATTCCCCTCTCTGAATTGCGAATGAAATCTATGATTTCATCTCTTTCAGGAGATTTTCTGATCGATTTTTCAATTTGTTCTAATGCGTCATTGGTATTTAACCCTTTGTTGTATAGGAATCGATATACCTCTTGGATTTCATTAATGAGCTCATCCGTAAATCCTCGCCTCTTTAATCCAATCGAATTAACTCCCGCATAAGTAAGTGGTTCTCTGCCTGATTTTGTGAATGGGGGCACATCTTTTCGAACAAGTGAGCCTCCAGAGATCATGACATGTCGGCCTATTTGTCCAAATTGGTGAACAGCAGAAGAACCTCCGATGATGGCAAAGTCTCCTACATTCACATGTCCAGCTAATTGTACCGAATTGGCGATGATGCATTGGTTTCCAATGACACAATCATGGGCTATATGTACATAAGCCATGATTAAACAATTGGGGCCAATGACTGTTTTTTGGCGATCACTGGTTCCTCGATTTACGGTGACACATTCCCTAATGGTTGTATTATCGCCAATTTCAGCTGTTGTGATTTCTCCTCCAAACTTTAAATCCTGGGGAATTGCTGAAATCACAGCTCCTGGAAATATTTTGACATTTTTTCCTATTCTCGCTCCTGGAAATATAGTTACATTCGAACCTATCCAACTACCTTCTCCGATTTGCACATCTTCGTGTATGACAGTAAATGGATCAATTTGTACATTGGATCCAATGATGGCATTCGGGTTAATTGAAGTTAATGGATAAGTCATAAATTTTGTACTATGATTTTCTAACTAAACTCGCAGTCATTTCTGCTTCACAAACTACTTGACCCGATACATAGGCCTTACCTATCATTTTGGCAATACCTCTTCGTATAGGTGCAAGAAGCTCACATTTAAATATTACAGTATCTCCTGGGATGACACTTTTTCTAAATCTGCAATTTTCAATTCCGACTAAATATGGCCAATAATTTTCAGGATCAGGTACTGAACTAAGCACTAATATTCCCCCTGTTTGAGCCATAGCCTCTATTTGCATGACACCTGGCATTACAGGGTTATTTGGAAAATGTCCCATGAAATAATATTCATTCATCGTTACATTTTTCACGCCAACGACACTATTATCATCTAAATAAATAATCTTATCGATCATTTGAAATGGATATCGATGTGGTAGCAACTCATAGATACGCTCATGTGAACAGATAGGAGGTTGCTTTGGATCGTACATAGGAACATTGTTCTTTTCGGTTTCCAACATCAATTTCTTGATTTTTTTGGCTAATTCGATATTGGAAGCGTGTCCCGGTCTCGAAGCCAAAATTTGCGCTTTAATGGGTCTCCCTACTAAAGCCAAATCCCCCATTAAATCCAATAACTTATGCCTTGCCATTTCATTTGGAAAGTGTAAGCTAGTATTATTTAATATTCCAATTTCTTTAGAAATACTTACTTTGGGTTTTCTTAAAACATCTGATAAATGAGCTAATTCCGCTTCAGAGTAATCACGATCGGCAATAACAATGGCATTGCTTAAATCACCCCCTTTAATCAGACCCTCTTTATATAAAACTTCTAATTCATGCACAAAACAAAAAGTGCGACACATAGCAAACCCTCTTTCAAATTGTGACACATGACTTAAATTGGCATGTTGGCTCGATAAGAATTTTGAATTATAATCCACCATCACCGCCATTCTGTAATCATTTAGAGGCAATGCAGCTAATTCAATATCTTTATCTGGATCCTTGAAACGTACTTCCTCCGTTACTTCGAAAAATTTACGATGTGCCTCTTGTTCAACAGGTTCTGCATCTTTTAACGCTTCCACAAATTTGATCGAACTCCCATCCATAATGGGGGGTTCTGGACCATCTAATTGAATTAAAACATTGTCGATTTCAAGGCCTACTAAAGAAGCCATCACATGTTCAACGGTATTAATTCTTGCTCCATTATGTTCAATGGTCGTTCCTCTTGAGGTATCGACTACGTAATCAACATCGGCATCTGCGATGGGTTGCCCCGGTAAATCTATTCGCTGAAATTTTATGCCATGGTTTGATGCTGCCGGCAAAAATGTCATATTTGTTAAGACTCCCGTGTGTAAACCTACTCCACTTAATGTGACTGATTTTGATATGGTGTGTTGCTTATTATTCATAATAAGGGTAAAGCCAACTCAATATTATTTGTTGCTTTGATTAAATTTTTCAAAAAATTCTGGTAACTGTCTAATTAATGCATTTCTTTTTAAGAAATCTACATTATTGGAGGCTGGGGTACCCCCCAATGTTTGTCCTGGTATTTTAACACTTTTTGTTACACCTGATTGACCAGTTACAATCGTTTTAGGTGCTATCGTAATATGTCCAGCTACACCTACTTGTCCCGCAATCAAACAGTTCTCGCCCACTTTCGTCGAGCCTGAAATGCCTGTTTGTGCTGCGATGGCT
>JBIKRO010000061.1:0-17380 GCA_044349095.1 Aquirufa sp.
TTTTGAAAATAAAATGCTTTTAGTAAACAAATGAAAGATAAGATAAGATAAATAGGGTGCGGTTGAACATAGGATTAATGTAGTTTTAAACTAAATTAACTGATTTATATGTTACGATATAATGTATTTATTTAGCGGTATCGTATACCATTATCCAAATCACTACCTACCCTGTTTACTAATCTTGACCACACTCACCTGACCATTGGTTTGAGAAGTCAGGTTTAACACATAATTCCCCACGGAGAGACTAGATAAATCCACCATCTCTGAATCCCTGACAGATTCCTTTTCCCAAACCACCACACCCTTTACATCATGAATCTTAGCATGAACATATGGTCCAAAATCTTCAGGAAATTCGATTTTAATCGACTGATCAAAGGGGTTCGGCGAGATGATAACTTTTTTTTCTAATAAAGAATTCGCCAAGATCAACTCACATCCTTTTGAATCTACTTTGGCTCCAGGGCTGGAATTAGGACATGCATCATTTACATTCTTTACTCCATCTTTATCATCATCAGGACGTTTATCTAAGGACTTATCTTTAATAATCAACAAATAATTTTCGCTTCCTTTCACGCTCGGATCTAAATCCAATTTGACCGATGGCTGAATAACTTCCAGTGAACCATCTCCATCCAAATCAGCATAATCATAGGCATATCGACCTAAATTATTAGCCAAATACCCATAGTTTTTATCAGCCGTTGTAAACAAAGAAATGTAATTGGGTTTCGACTTTATTTCAAACTTTTTACTCGTCGGGTTAAAACTGAAATATTGGAAATCCGTTGAATTGTTCCAGAGATATTTTGGTTCCAAAAGGTTCACATAAGGAACTAAATCCAAATTGCCATCGAGATCCAAATCAATAAAGTACATGCCACTCTCATTGCTAAACCATTTGCCGAGATTCTTCTGATCAGGGAAAAATTTAACCGTTGTATTGGTCAATACGCCTTTGCTATTCGTATATATTAAAAATTGATTGTGTGGTTCTATTAAGGCCAACTTATCCGGCTGAAAATCCAAATTTCCCAAACCTGAATATGCATTGGTCATATAACAAATGAACTCAGGATTTCCATCTTGGTCTAAATCTTGCTTTTTAAATGACCGCATAGTTTGATTAGCAGGGTTTATAGGATTGTCTGCAGAATAGACTAAATCGATTGGCTTTGGATTTTTGAAATCGAAACTTCCCCCACCTAGGTTTTCGTACAAATAGAAATAAAACTGCTTCGTATTCTCTTTTTTACCTACTCCCATTAACTCCATCTTTCCATCTCCATTCAAATCATCTAATATTAATCGACCTTCAGGAAATGTGATATCTGTCTTGGTTTTAGTGAGAGAAAAATTACCCTTCCCGTCATTTAACAGTACCGAGAAATGCCAACCATTCGTCGACTGAGACATTTGCACAAAATCAACATCCCCATCCTTGTCTATATCGCCAGAGCCAATCGACTGAATGGAATCAAAGATGTTGGTTGGGTCTTTCGCACGTTCAGATGAAATATCAATTTTATTCACCTCATCTATGAGATATGTTTGATCCTTAATCGAATAATATCGGTTCAACTTCAGTTCTGATTTATTGTAATCTCTACCTACTTGGTGATTATTGTTCTTATCTAACCAAACTTGTAAATTCTTATAATTATCAGCCCCCGTTTGCTCACCATGGTAATGTTCGCCACCTAAAAATATTTCCAATTTTCCATCTTTATTGACATCCACCAGGTCATAGTTTTGAATGGCATGCAATATGGAATAGTCTAAGTAATTCGGATTGCGATATACCTCAAAGCTAAAATCACCCTTGTTTTTAAAATACACAGGAACAGATAAATGCCCCATGGCAATATTTGTATTGAGGGAATTAATGTATGTACTAGAATGAATAATGTCCATTTTACCATCCTGGTTGATATCGATTGGAATAGTCCCTCGGTCAAATGGCGGGTGAAAATCTTCCAAACCATTCACCATCCTGGAATTATCATTCTCATAGGCAAATGGATTCTTGATGGCATAGATATCAACTGTCTCGGTACTTTTCAACTTAATAGGACTCATGACTTGTGAATTTACCACATCGCACACATCGCCTATCCCATCCTTGTCAGTATCTGCTTGGTCTGGATTGTAAGATTTAGGACAATTATCTTGGTCATCCGTGATTCCATCTTTATCTACATCTGATAAATTCAACTCGACGATATCGATGTTTCCAGCCTGCATGATAATCATGATTTCATAGATATCATTTTTATCTAAATCAACAGGAATTCTAAATCCTCTTTCATACATAGAGTTTTCTCCAAATAAATTATTAGACGTTTTTGAATTTGGATAAATCACAAAGGTCTTTTCGAACTTATTGTTTTTATTAATGAAAATATTGTAACCGACACTTCCATCGCGAGTTTCAATCCACCCGTTTTGAGGCACTAAATCAATATCCCCATCATTATCAATGTCAATTAAATGTATGCCATTTGCATGGCCTGTTTTGTCATAGTTGAAATTATTTGAAAACCATTTACTCGAAATATCTTCACCCATTAAACTATATACAGCAATTTTTGAAGGCCGTTTATCATTGGGGTGTACATTATTTCCCCATTCCAAAGTGATTATTTCTGGCACTCCATCTAAATCAAGGTCCTTAAACCAGGTTCCCCAATCGTTCACAAGGGCATACGGATACTCGGTCTTTATTTCAGCTAATTCAATTATTGGATTTTTGGTGATGTCCCCTTTATTTGAAATTTTATTTAAAAATAGGTTCATAACCCCAAAAACGTTATCGTCTTCATCAGGACTTTTTGATGTAAAACTCTTTGTACTTAGGTCATAATTTCGATCAACATGTGTAAAAAAATATAAGTCATTTTTGAATACCCCAGAATGATATGGGTAACTTTTGATACTACTTTTAGTATTTGTCAAATTTTTCTCAGTAACAGGTATTACTAAATTCCGAGTCCAACTTTTTGAATTCTTATTTAATTCATAGCTCATAAACAAAGTCCTTTTTTTAGGATCGGGTTCTGAAAATAGATTTTGGAGTTGACCAGTATATCCATACACAACTTCCGGATTCCCATTATTATTCAAATCAAAAACAATCGGTATCTTTTGATTAAAATAATCATTGTTAAATACCGTTGTATCTAACAAAATTTTATCAAAAGATTTTCCATTATTAAGTAAATAAAAATCGGGTGTATTGTTTCCATTTTTAAAATAACCTGCTGGCTGGAAACCTGGTCTACCATGATAGTTTTCAGTATAGCAGAAAATATCTAACAGTCCATCTTTATTAAAATCTGCCGACATGTTAGACATCATCCCCGCATCCCCAATATTAGCTGTTCGATAGTTTTTATCTTCGACAAATTTATATACACCATTTTTACTTTGATTAATAAAAAGAGATCTGAGTTGATTTTTCTCAGGGTTTGCAAGAGTATTTAAAAATAGGTCTAAATTCCCATCCCCATTAAAATCATTAATGTCATGATATCGGTTGAGGTAATAATTTTCCCCCATCGTTTTTAACAATGATGCATAATCAGACGCATATTCAAGAACATTATTATGTATTTTTTTTACGTAAACTTGTTGGGAATGTACGTGAAAAGAGATTGTCAAATACATGACAAAAAATATATATTTCATTTGAACTAGGATTTCGATTTAAGCAATTGCAATAAACAATTCTTGAGAACTCTATTTATTAATAAATCTAATTTAGCATTAATTTCATTTTAAATAAAACAAATCCGATTTTAATCAAAGCAGCAAACAAACGAGCACAAGGAACTGTTTCACCCACTCAAATCATATCGAGTATACAACGAAATTGAGATATAATTACCTTGACATGCTATTGATCCAATTGAAATTTAAAACAGCCAAAAATTGCACAGAAAAAAAAGAAAGTATACTTTCACAAACACACGAAACACTCCGCAAGGGAATACCACTTTAGCTTGACGCCGTACAAGGGTAGGTTATTACGACGCTTCTAAACAAATGTTATCTATGAGAATAAAAGTCCTATCCACCTTGTTGCTAATTGTTGCTCATTTTATGAGTTATTCACAAAAAACGCAAAATAAAAACCCATTAGATCACCCTACAAAACAAAATAGGGTTGTTTCTAAGGAAACAATGGAACAGGTTTTTAATGAAATAAAGACACCCTATAAATTTGGTATTGTGTTTAAACACCCTGACGCAAATAAACTTATGGACAGCCCAACAATATTCAAAAAAAAAGGCGTTTGGTACATGACCTATATTGTTTTTGATGGCAAGGGGTATGAAACCTGGATGGCCAAAAGTAAAGATTTACTACATTGGAGTTCCATGGGTAAAATTCTTTCTTTTTCTAATAACAGCTGGGATGCTAACCAAAAAGCGGGATATATGTCATTAGTAGATATCGATTGGGGAGGAAGTTATAAAGTAGAAAAATTTCAAAACAAATATTGGATGTCCTATTTAGGTGGAAATACCATTGGATATGAGGCTGGTGTATTGGGTGTGGGCATGGCAAACAACCAAACGATTACAAAACCTGTAGAATGGCAAACCATTGGAAAACCAATATTGCAAGCGAACGATATTGATTCAAGGTGGTTTGAAAACAAAACCATTTATAAAAGCACCGTCATAAGGGACCAACAAAAACGAACATCCCACCCATTTGTTATGTATTATAATGCAAAGGGCGATACTGCTAAATATGAAAGTATTGGTATGGCAGTTTCGGATGATATGGTTTCTTGGAAAAGATATGGCACATCTCCCGTGATCACAAAATACAAAGGCATTTGCGGAGATGCACAAATAGTCAAAATAAATAAACTGTATGTCATGTTTTATTTTGGTGCATTTTGGAAACCAGGTGCTTTTGAAAGATTTGCATGTTCCCATGACTTAGTGAATTGGACCGATTGGGAAGGTGATGATTTAATTAAATCTTCCACAGAGGATGATGAAACCTATGCGCACAAACCATGGGTGATCAAATGGAAGGGGGTAGTGTATCATTTTTATAATGCAGTGGGAAAATCAGGAAGAGTGATTGCATTAGCAACCTCAAAAGATTTAAAAACCAAATAAAATAGTTCTTAGAAGCATATGGCACCATCCCCCAAAGTTTGTCAGTTAAAAATGTGGGTTTCACATTTATCCCATTAAAATTTGATTACTGCCGTGTAGAAGCCTCGGACTTTGGCGACACTAGAATCCACCTCAAAAGGATGAATTCTTTTTTTTGCAAGACTGAAATAAATCGAGTAGTATGACTTGAGTTTTCGGTGAAATCCAAATTGTTTAAATCTAAACAATACAAGAAATAAGCCCATTCACATTCCAATTTTGTTGTCGACATAGCTTCAAAGAATTAGAGTTTGCTTTAACCAAATAGGTGTCTAAAGATCAATCCACTACTTTTCTTAATCGTATTTCCCTCAAATCTAAAATGGCTCCCTCCTTAAAATAATCATTCGATTTAAATCGAATTCGCTCTTTGCCTTTTTTTAAAGGCAATTTCCCCACAATTTCAGCTGCATAATTTTCCCAAGATCCACTGGGTCTTACTTGTTTCTTTAAACTACCTTTTGAACTAGATAGCAAGAAATACTTGCCCGCTTCCGCATCAGCAACTGACCATTCCAGAAGTACCTCATAATTTCCAGATTCAGGAACTTGGACATCCCAAACCACCTCGTCTTTGGCAGTAAACCAACCAAACGCACGCCATTCAGGCATGTATTGGATTTTAGGACCGATTGCCTTCCCTTTTTCAGCTGTCAATCGCAAAGAACCGTCTTTTTCAACCAGAACCCGGCTGGGTCGATTCACCGAATCCACTGGAAATGGAGTATTAACCAAGTCATTTTTGAAATAATCACCCACAAATTGTTGAACATCAGCCTCCACAGAAGAAGTAAATGGAGAAACTGTTTCCAC
The DNA here is from genome assembly GCA_044349095.1 of Aquirufa sp. Classification (GTDB taxonomy): domain Bacteria; phylum Bacteroidota; class Bacteroidia; order Cytophagales; family Spirosomataceae; genus Aquirufa. The sequence continues at coordinate 6,001 of JBIKRO010000061.1, forward strand.
CTCATAGCCTCCCAAAACATATTCCTTAGCTGTGGGAATATAACCCAACCAGCCATTCGTATATCCATAGAAAAAGGTGTTATCAAAAGGTGAAATTTTCCTAATTTCATTGGAAATCTCACAAAATAATTCACCAGGTAAGCTCCAAATAGCCAATGATTGATTGAATTTTAAAAATCGAGCAGGTAAAATAACCACATCTTCCCCTGCCCTATTTTTCTTTTCATAGGCTTTTAATTCAGGAATCCACGTAAGTGATTTTTTCCTCAAGCTCTCGATTTGAGTAGCACCAGAACTTATTCGCATGGATTGAGTGAGTTGGCTGATAGACTTATAAATATCGACTATTTTATCCCCCAAAGCCTCTTTAAAAAACCTCATGGAAGTATCCTTTGAAACTACTTTATTACCCAAAGGCATTGTATTAGGAGCTAAATTACCAGCGGCGCCATTGATAAATAAAACAGGTGCTTTTAGTTTTTCTTGGACATACCTAGAAATGAGACCCGGAACATCCCCACTGATATACAAATTATCCTGCCCAAAAAACGTCCCATGAATAGGAAAATTGGCTATTATAGCCAGCGGACTTCCATCTAAATTATCTAAACGAATTAACCCAATTTGATTGTCTACAGGGCCTTCCGGGTAAAATCCCAAAGCTATTTTACCGTTGGCCCTTCGTTCCCTCCGATTGATATTGGCCTTAGATTCTCCCATTCCAAATCCAATGTTTACGGGTCTCAACATTCGCCTAGCCTCCACAATCCCATCGATTAATTTTTGCTTAACCTCTTTTAAATACTCGAAATCAATTGGATGCTGGTAGCGATCACTCATAAAAACCGCGGGAAGTCCAGGAGTACCCAGTTCCGGAGCCGAATGGGTATGTGTCAAGGTCCACCAAAAATTAATCGGATTTATTCCCAGTTTTTGATCTACCTCGGCCGCGACTTGATCATAAGTGGCTGGAGACATCACACATAATTCCGAAGACACAAGCAAAAATTGGGTAAATCCATCATCCATCAAGACGATTCTGTGAAAAATACGATCACGCACGCCGATCGACTGCCTAGCGCCATAACCTAAAAGCATTTTGGGGCTTTTGGGCGTAATATCTACCGTTACTACCGAGGCCCTAAAATTAGCCTGCAATCCAAATGATATCAATAAAAGAAATAATAGAACGTATCTTTTCATCATAAAATCATTAATATTTCATTTTAAATTAATGTGTTTTTGACACATAAAATAACAACGCGGTACTCAAAAAATATCTTTTAAATCGGCTCAATGCTAAAAATTTACGCCTGATCGCTATAAATCCTTGACACAACGAAACCCTACCGGGTACCTACTAATCTCGATGGGATCGAGGTAATATCGATGTGATGTAATATAGAAGGACCAGTTGTTAAAATTAGAACCCCCTCGCATCACTTTGTACTTTTCGCCGTATTCCGCGATATGCTTGCTATTGCCTGGATATGGCTTATACCAATCTGCAGTCCATTCCCAAACACTACCTGCCATATCATAACAGCCATAAGGACTAGCGGGTTTAGCGATTGAACCACCTCTTGATTCTGTGTAATCCCAAGCCACAAAAGATTCATTGAACGTATTGCCCCAAGGGAATAGACGACCATCCGTTCCCCTAGCCGCTTTTTCCCATTCTTTTTCAGTGGGCAACCTAGCCTCGGCCCATTTGCAATAGTTGTTGGCCTGTTCCCAATTGACAATTACCGCATTGCCTAATTGCCCTTTTGAGTACTTGAAACTAGGATCAAACCCAAGATACTCTTTAATGCTAATTTCATATTGGTGGATAAAAAAAGCACTTGTCGCAGTGAGATGTTGAGGTTTTTCATCATGGTCGCCTATTTCACTTCCCATAATGAATACCCCAGCTGGGACATAAACCATTCCTTCAGGAGGTATAGGTTGAATATTATCTTGCGCATAAGACCGTGCTGACACAAAGATTATTGCCAAAAAAAGAAATAGTATAGCGTTTTTCATTTTTACCATGAAGAGGGGATTAATCCATAATATCTTCCAAACCAATAATTACGAATCATGGCTGCAGCCGTTCCTTCTTCCTCTGATTCAACAATTTTAAACCTTCCGTCTTCCTTTGGAATCTCAAATGCTTTTTTCATTCTTTCGAATCCCCACATATTTTTCCAAACCATTTTTCTTTCATTCGTAGAAACATCTTCTCCTGTAAGGACATGATACACCATCGGAAACCAGGGGCTACTCTCCCAAGACATGTCCATACTTTTCCAATCGAACCAATGACGATTGAGGTTCATCCGGTATTTATTTAGCAGGGACTTATCTTTTTCTAATCGCATAATCATATAAAACGCCCTTGCCGCGTGATAGTCATCCCCCACGTTTCTCCACTCTTCCGGAAAAAGTACTTTGGAAGCTAGTTGATGGTCATCATAATGGTATTTTTCGATTAACATTTTGTATGCCACATCGAATTTATCTTTCCCTGTCATGTGAAAAGCAACTTTCAGCCCGGTGAGCATGAGGAGGGAATTTAATGGTTGATGCGGAAGATCTGGACATAAATTACCCCATAAAGTCATCTTGCCATCTAGGTCAGTGAGTTTAAAATTATCATCCACCACTTTAGTGATAAAGCGATCTATGAGCGCTTCTGCCCTATTTCGTTTCTCTTGATCTGCACAAAACTCCCAATAGGTACTCACGCCATAAATGATAGAGGTAAATTTATCTACACTGATGTCCCCCAGCCATCGGTATCCAGGCATCGAGGTAGATGCATGCCATTCGTGATACCATAATGCTTTTTCGTGCCAAAGTGCCTTATCGGTTTGATTAAAACTTCTAGCAAAAAGCCCAGACACGCCCGTCACTTTTTCAAGTTTTTCTATAGCTTCAAATATTTGATCGGCTATCAACTTTACTTGCGGGTCTTTGGTGATGGAATATTTTAAACTAAGGGCCACAAGCATTTCGGAAGTAGGATCTAGGCAATCAGCTTGTGAACCTACAATGGGCCTATTAAGTCCTGCAGGTGGAAAAATAACATGCTGCATGATGGCACCTTCGTTCCAATGATTGCCTAGCATTAGCTTTTCATAAAGGGCCACTTTTTTAAAAAGATTATCTGTTTTTTTAGGAAACTCGTTCACACTTTGAGCAGATAACTCATGGAATAAACAAATCCAAAGGATCGTAATTTTGATTAAAATAGGTATAAAGCGCATGAATCTAGTTAAACAGAAATAAAATTACCTAATGGAGTGTTTTACTTTGGTTCTAATTTAGCAATAAATTCATTTTAAATAAAACAAATCAAATTTTAAACCAAGCAGCAAATGAGCGACGTATTTAACTCACTCAAATCACATTGAAAATGACAACCAAATGGGAATAAACTAAACATAGGTCTACAGATGGCATCCATAGAAGTACATGCCAAGCCCAAGGAATAAAAATTAAAAGGCATCTACCTTAATGGCCTACAAGAAATTTTGCAAGAAATTTGACTCGTATTTTAAATGATGGATATTTTCTTTAACATTGTTTAATCGTAAGCAATCATTAGAAACTTTTAATGAGGATCAAATGAATGTTTCAACTTCTTAAATAAACATGGGTCTAAAATTTAGGTGATGTCTGAAAAATTAAATGCTTGGCTTTTTCGTTTCGTTTTTATTTGTGTGTTTGCGCTTCACGCTGTATTAATTAATGCGCAAACCGTACAGCCAACCTTAAAACTAGCACTATTCGATGTAGACGCAACGCCACCCGTAGGGACCCAATTGACGTATGATCCCATGTTGAATGACTGGGATTTGGGTTTACGCGCAAAAGGTGTCGTTATTTTGGGTGCGGGGCTTCCGATTGTCATGTGTTCTGTAGATTGGATTGGGATCAGCAATGATAGTCAAGATGAATTTAAACGCGTGATGGCGGAGGCGGCTGCTACAATTCCTTCACGGGTGGTTGTGCATGCCATTCATCAGCATGATGCCCCCTCATCTGATTTAGGGGCGGAAAAATTACTGAAAGAGGCTGGCTTACCTCCAATCGCTTTTGAAGGGACTTATACAAGAGATCTGATTAAACGCCTCGGACTTGCTATTCAAAAATCGATTTCTGTTGCAGTACCCTTTACACACATCGGTAAAGGAGAGGCTCCCGTATATCAAGTTGCGTCCAATCGACGGATTATAGGTTCAGATGGCAAAGCTAAAGCTTCGCGAACTTCAGCTACACGTGATCCAGCCATTCGTGCGGAACCCGAAGGATTAATTGACCCCATGGTCTCTTTAATTAGTTTTTGGAATAATGATAAACCCATTGCGGTTTTAAGTTATTATGCCTCACATCCCCAAAGTTATTACAGAACTGGAGTGGCTAATCCTGATTTTCCAGGAATTGCTCGTTTTTTACGCCAATTGGCCGTTCCAGATGCACTTCATATTCATTTCAACGGCGCAGGTGGCAATCTAACGGCAGGAAAATACAATGATGGAGATAAAAAAAACAGATTGATTTTGGCTGAACGTTTGGCAGATGGAATGAAAAGAGCATGGGATCAAACCCAACTTGAGCGCATAGAACCAAATTCCATTCAATGGAATATCGAATCGGTCGCTTTAATTCCTGCAGCTCATATTGAATCGCTGGAGGCAAAAATGAAAACGGAGACCGCTGTATTTATAGCTAATAATTTATCAAAATTAGTTTGGCTAAGGCGTCTTCAATCAGGCAAAAAGATTGATCTTTCTTGTTTAAGCATAGGTCATGTGAGAATCCTTCACCTCCCCGGGGAGCCTTTTGTTGAATATCAACTGGCAGCCAAAGCTGAACGCAAAGATTTGTTTGTGGCCGTTGCTGGTTATGGAGATTATGCGGTGGGTTACATTGGAAATTCTATTGCTTACCAGGAGGGTGGCTACGAAACTGGACAGGCTTCAGCCGTGACCGCAGAGGCAGAGGCCATATTAATGAAAGCCATTCGAAAGCTCTTACATTAATTTTTAAAATTAAGGCGTATCCGATTTACTTATATCTCACCTGATCCGAATGATTTCAAGGGTCAAGATTTTTTTGTCCACGAAATCGATATGCATAAGCATCACAAATATTCATTTTAGCGAATAAAACGGATGAAAGGGTGTAAGCCAACTTCCTAATGACATGCCATTAAGAGAATTTGTAATTAATTATTTATAGGAGCCCAATAAGCGCAATGGCCCTCAGGGCTCACTGGGCCTTTAAAGAGAAGACAAGCTCCACATGGCTTATCGGGAGCAGGTATAAAAAGGTTGCAATTGCTACATTGGTTATCTTCAACAGGCGATTGACTTACATAGGCCAATTTTTTTCTCTTCGAAATTTCCTCTGCACTGACTTTAGAAAGATCATCGCATGGGTTTTCAAGCTCATCTTGGGGGACTAATTTTTTGGCTGGCTGCTTTTTTGATGCACTCGTTTTTTTCCGTTCATTCACTGACGCATTGGATCTAAAGCTCAGAATCATTCCTGATCCGGCGAATAGAAAAACCTTTTTCAAATACTTTTGCAGAAAATTTCTTCGTGCATATTTATTCTCTTTCATTTTAGTGGAATTTACTCATTTTCAATGTTAGGTCTAAAAGATTTGAAATTAGTGCGGTGAGTATAGTTGACGCAAAGTTTGAAAAGAAGCCTTTACCTCAGACTCCAACCCAGTGTTTAATTGGCCTGCGATTTCCTTCAAAGTCCCATTTTTAGTTAAGCCTAATTTAAGTCCTTTTAATGCAGCCGTTTGTACATTTAAATCGCTCATGGTAGGAAGAGATAATAAATTTAAATAGGAGGCCCATTGGGATTTGTTGTTTCTAGCTGCGATGATATAGGAAAGGTCTTGCAAGAAACGGAGTTTCCAAGATTCAGGATTTTGAAAAAATGCATTTTGGCCCACCATAGATTCCAAAAGACCTGGAGATGAACCAAGCTCTGAACTCAAAACCGCCACTCTCAGCCATTCATCTTGTCCTTGACTTTGAATTAGTTTAGAAAATGCAGTGATAATTTCTTGGCCTTTAAACTGACCGAGACTTAAGGTAGCCTGTAATTTTACCCTTTGGGACGGATCATTTAGCATTTTTAATATGATTGGAAAGGCTTCTGAATAGCGTTCAGCTAGCATTAAAGCATTTTCACGAACACCAGGAGAAGAATCTTGCAATCCTTTTTTAATGACCGCTAAGTCCAATGCGTTTAAACCCTCGAGGACGTATAAAAGGTGTAACCTCGTTCTTGGATCCTTGCTTTTATTTAATAGAAGTTTGGCAGTTTTCACTACGGACTTATCTTGACGTTCGATAAGCAAGCGATGAGCATGCGTCCGGTACCACCCATTTTCGTAAGATAAATAGGTAAGTAATTGGATACTTGATACAGCGTTTAGATTGACCTTAACACTTTTGTAAGCGCTGTTAGTCGGTTTAACCCGATAGATTCGCCCCATATCACTACCTGCCATAAAATTCATATCGGCCTTCAGGTCATCGGGAATCGAAACCGGTGTTTCAATATGTTGACGGTAATAATCAAGCATATATAGGTATCCGTCAGGGCCAAATGAGAATGTTACTGGACGAAACCAGGGATCAGTGGAAGAGATGAATTCCTTATTTTTTTCTGATTCAGCTCGTTTAGCCACCATGACAGGACTTGATTCACTAGGACTTAGGATATCTCTGTGGACCAAATTTCCTGATACATCACCCGTGAAAATATTTCCATAAAATTCTTTAGGCATTGCATCCCCAAGGTAGATAGTACTTCCGGTCGACCCACTAAAACGATCTTCTGCATATTCGATCCGATTCAAATTCGCTTCTTTGAAGGATTTATTTCTACGGGCACTTCTTTCCGCTCTCCAGTAGGGAGGTTGCGTTTCTTGAAAAGAATGCTCCTCATGATCCGTGATACTGATACTAAATTTTGACATAGGAAGATAGGCATGCCTATGCGTATAGCGCCATGGGATAATTGATTGTTGAATATGAATTGAATTCTCAGTAAAGAAGCGATGCCCCCAGTCATCAATGGTTTGTCCAAATTGCCCTGAACCAGTTTCAAGCTCAAAAATATTTCGATCCATTCTAAAACGAAAATCGGCACCTTTGACATCTAATGGGGGTATTCCAGGTGATTTCATGAAGCTTACTTTTCCATTTTGGCCATGGTTATTTGCGTAAATCCAATTGTCAACGCCCAATTTCAGGCTGGTAATCTGAGCTTCAGAATTATTTTGAAAAAACCCTGAAAATAAAATTTCCGAGGTATCAGATTTGCCATCCCCATCGGTATCCTTTAAATATAGAATATTAGGAGCTGCGGTAACAATGAGCCCCCCTTTCCAAAATAGCATACTAGTCCCCTCTGTGATATTTTCGGCGAAAATGATCGATTTGTCAATCTTCCCATCTCCATCTGTATCCTTCAACAAGCGAATTCGGCCATAACCTTTTCCGGGTTCAACTTCGTAAGGGTAATCAGGCATTTCGATGACATAGACATTTCCTTGCGCATCAAATTCTAAAGCTACTGGATCAAAGACATGCGGTTCAGATGCAAATAATTCAACGGAGAACCCCGCGGCCACATGTAACTTTTTCAGGGATTCTTCAGGACTGAGAGGTGCGGCATATCGCTGTGCCATGCTTTCAGTCATTGCGCAAATGAATGCCATTAATAAAAAGATATTCCTATTCTTTAAAGGAGTCTTCATAACTTATATTTTATGATTTAGATTTTCAATTAACAGGTCATTCTGATCGTTAATTAGGCAATTTTAAAATTAAAAAAATTCAAAAGACCAAATTACAAAAAGTTGCTTTAAAATAATGCCCACTGATTGTTAGCCTTGAAACAGAAAAACTATTTTAACATTTTACATTTCGAGTGGTTTTTCCTCCAAAATTTTAGACTCAATGATTAAAATTAATTTTTATAAAGTTGGACACTTTTAAATCTTATTGGTAAAATAAAGACTGATTTCAGTCTAAAACTAATTAGGATTTTTAAAATCAATAAATTAAAATCTTCATATTTAAACATAATTTTACATTGAACAGAAAATTTAATTAGTTACTAAATAAGCAAAAGATGAACAACTTATATTTATATCGACTTGTATATGCCATTTTATTTTTTTTGAGTATGGAACCTGCAATTGGGCAAACAGTTGTCGAAATTAAGGGAGATCAATTTTTTATTAATGGCAGTCCCACCTATCCAAATCGGTATTGGAAAAATTTAAAAATTGAGGGCTTATTGATAAACTCTCGAATGGTTCAAGGTATTTTTGATGATTTAAATCCTGAAACTGCTCCATCCTTTGCCTACCCTGACACTAAAAAATGGGATGCCAAAAGAAACAATCAGGAATTCGTTTCCAATATGTCGCTTTGGCATTCATACGGATTAAATTGCTTCACGATTAATATGCAAGGAGGTAGTCCAACGGGCTATGGAAATTCAAAATGTATTAATTCAGGGTTCAATAAAGATGGTTCATTGAACCTTGACTACCTGAATCGTTTAGATAAAGTTTTGAAAGAGGCCAATCGCTTGAAAATGGTGATAATTTTGGGGCTATTCTATTTTGGTCAAGATCAATATTTAAATGATGAAAAAGCCATTATCAACGCTACCCATCAAATTACTGATTGGCTGTTTGCAAAGAAATATAAAAACGTACTGATAGAAATCGCTAATGAAACAAGTGATAATGGATCTTATGACCATAAAATTTTGTACCCAAACAGAATTCATGAGCTAATTAATTTAGTAAAAGAGAAGAAAAAGAATGGATATAGGTACTTAGTAGGAACGAGTTTCCGTGGTCTTGTTGTACCCACTTCAAATGTCATAATGGCTTCTGATTTTGTATTAATTCACGGAAACGGCGGCTCAAAACCCGAACAAATTCAGGATTTGATTGATAAAACAAAGAAAGTTGACGGATTCCGTGTAATGCCCATGATAAATAATGAAGATGATCACTTTGATTTTGAAAAAGAGACCAATAATTTGACGACCTCATTAAAAAATTATGTTTCCTGGGGATATTTCGATTACCGCTTCAAAGGGGAAACCAATATAATCGAGGGCTACCAAACAGTACCAGTCGACTGGGGAATAAATTCGGAAAGAAAAAAAGGGTTTTTTGAAAAAATAAAGGAAATAACTGGGGGATTCAAAAAATAATTTGATCAGTACAGATATATCTAAGGTTTAGATCCGATTAAAATTAATTTAAACCCGCCGACTGAGCCTTTATGCACACCCAAATCCACCTCAAAAGGGCAATTTTTCGAAAAAAAAGCAAATCTTAAGCTTGATGGATTTTCAGAAAAATCCTACGTTTTTAGGTTTAAACACCCCCTAGAATTAACCTCTTTTTGCAATCGATTTACAAACTCGTTTGTTATTGGCTTCAGCTTTTTTCTTAGAATCCTGATTAGATCAATTTCTTAATCATATCCGTGATATAAATATATCGCACCATAGGTCCAATTTGGACCTTTTAAACCAGGGTAGTTAAATCGATCCATCATTAATGCAATATATCGAAATGGATAGCCGACTGGCAATTGAACTACGTTAGGCCATACTCTTGTCCCAGATGTTTCGTCCCAAGGTGGTAAGTCCATAAGCAAACTACCTACTTCATTGAGCCCAGGATAACTATATATGTGAATTTTTCGATCCGAACTACCTGAAAAACAAAATAGTTTATCGCCTATTTTTTGAATGGATGTTCCGGTCGAATTATGAGCTACGGGACCCGCAATTTTTTTATACCCTTTATTCCAATCATCTGATTCCAACACTACTGCTTTATACCCATTCAGATTTTCACAGGTAAGCATGCGCCATTTATTTACTGCTGAATCAAATAATATATGGGGATCTTCAATATCTCCCACCATGTCAATAGGGACAGCAGACATGGTAGAGAAACCAAATCGAGGATCCTTTTTACTCTCAATAGCGAGAAGTTGTTTTTTCTCTTTATCTGGATTCGCAAAAGCGCTAAACCCTGTCGTTAATCCCCGCCAAACCTCATTTTTTCTATCATAAAAAAGATGCGTAGCCACCTCATTTCTTAATATTCCGTCATTACGATCAAACAATATGATTCCTTCCAGCCGAACATCAAAGACTGTTGGATTCATACTAAATACCCCTTGAATATGGTGATCTAAGGCACGTCCACGAATGGACATCGTATACCACAATCTCCCCTGATCAAGCAAAGGATCTCCATTTTCATAGGTAATAGCCCGTATATCAGCCAACCCAATACCTGTGGTCAGCGCCATTTCAACCTTTTTGACCTGAACTTGTCCTCCTTTCAAATGTACAAATAGGTGTGATTGAAAAGAATGAATGTATTTTTTTTCGCGTAAATCAATGTAGATATTAAAATCACTTTGCCCAATAACTTGAGGCAATCCTTGATCTTGCAAATACAAGGTAAATCCACTCCCCAGCATTTGGAGAATAATTCTGCCCTTCATGCTTTTTTCTTCCTCCAAGTTTACGGCGATTGATTTATCCACAATAACCTCAGCATTTTTAATGACTCTCAACTTTACTTCGGTCAGTATTGAGTCCTTAAATTCAAGCTTGACAAAGCACTGTTCATTTTTATTGGCATCCGAAAATTCAAAACCAATTTCCCCTTCTCCAGAGCAAGAAGCAAGATCGATGGAGTAAGTTGCAAATGAATTAAAGCCACCAAACCAGATAGCTGTCTGACTCTCTTTCGTTGATTGAATAAACAGTTTATCTTGGCTAACAGATACCTTGGAGTGATCATCCGAGTAATGGCTGATGGGATGCATAGCAGACAATCCGATGATATTTTTGTTTTCAATTCCAGCCAAATGAATGGATTGTTTATCGTCAAAAATCATTCTCTGAACTCCCTGCCTGACAAATTTTATCTTTTCTGGTGAAGTCTGACTTTGAGCGACATGACTTAGAGCGGTAATCAGTAAAGTGACAATTAAGATGTATCTATTATTTTTCATATGAATTTCATTTTTGTAATCTTTTATACTCTGATTAATCTTTAATTCGTTGTATGGGATTGTACCAAGCCCTTAGTAACTGGGCACAATCGTGCAAGCACCCATCGGTCCAATTTTGCTAACAATTTGTCAATCTTAAAAAACGGTTAATGTATCTTAATTGGTTATCAATATGTATTAGTTCAATTTCGTTTATCCGCCGCTTTCTTCGTCATATCGATATTAAAATTTGTACTGATAATAATTCCATTATTATTCTGAAACACATTTTTTCCGTTAATGAGTCTGCC
>JBIKRO010000125.1:0-5121 GCA_044349095.1 Aquirufa sp.
ACTTATATCATCAGATACATCAAAAGTCTTTAGATGAGCACTTACATTGGCATCAACCACATTAAACGCCCAAGCCACCGCAATCCCTATAAAAGTATAATCTCTATTTCTTCTAAAACCATCATTTAAGCGCTTTAATTGATTAACATCCAAATCTCGTATAACCCCATCTTCATAAGGAACAGCGACTGTGGACGGTGGCACATAGGAAGGATCTTCTGTATGAGGCGAAACGATGTAATAAAAATCCCGGTATTTCATGTAGCGTTCGTGATTGTAATTAGCAATCAAGCCTAAAGTAATGAATGCTCCAGCCACTAAGGGCAATTTCCAATATTGCCTATTATTTATTTGCCCCCATCCAGGAATCATCAAAGAATGCAATGTACTCACCCTAGGAATTATTTTACTTTTTTGTGGTAGCGGGTTCGAGATAGAATCTGATTTTATGTTTAAGGTATCCACTACGTTTCCTTGCATATTGAGCGAAAAAAATAGGCTCATCAAAATTACCTGAAAATATACTTTAAAACCCATTAGGCTATTTTTGAACAAATGAAATCAATTTTTCAAGTTCCTCTTTAGACTTAAATGACACCTTCAATTCACCCTTGCCTTCGTCATTCATTTTTAAACTGACAGGTAACTTAAAAATGGTAGATAAATTAGCTTGCCATGAGCGAAGTTGGTCCACGTTAACCTCTGACTTATCGACAGGGTCGATTTCATTATGTGAAGATTGTCTAACCGCGTCCTCCAATTTCCTGACAGACCATTCTTCTGATATGGTTTTTAAAAATAGTGTGTTTTGAATCTCCGCATTTTCCAAAGAAATTAATGAACGAGCATGCCCCATCGATATTTTATTATCGCGAATCGCGACTTGAATATGTGCAGGTAATTTAAGTAAACGAATATAATTCGTTACGGTAGACCTGTTTTTACCCACACGAGCACCCAAATCTTCCTGCTTTAAATTACATTCCTCCATTAATCTTTTGTAGGAAAGGGCAATCTCAATCGCATTTAAATTTTCCCTTTGTATATTTTCAATCAAGGCTAATTCGATCATTTGCTGATCATCTGCCATCCGGACATAAGCAGGAATTCGAGTCAAACCGGCTAATTTGGAGGCTTGAAACCTTCTCTCGCCAGAAATTAATTGGAATTTACGTGGGGCAATTTTTCTAACTGTGATCGGTTGAATAATTCCTTGAACTCGTATGGATTCCGCTAAATCATTTAATGCCTCTACTTCAAAATGTTCACGAGGTTGAAATGGATTAGTCTCAATGCAATCTAAAGCAATTTCCTCCATCAAATTAACAGAGTCAAGACTTCCGGCATAATCAGATGCATGCAAACCTTTAGCTTGTAACTTATCAGAATCCTCTAATAATGCTCCTAATCCCCTACCCAATCCAATTCTCTTCTTCAAATTTGACTCTTGTTTACTCATTACATTAAAAAATTATATCTCCAATAAAAGCCCATTTTTACGCACAATTTCTTTAGCGAGATTTAAATAACTGATAGCACCTTTACTTTCTGCATCATGCAAAATGGCCGGAATCCCATAACTTGGAGACTCAGACAAACGAATATTTCTAGGTATAATCGTTTCAAAAACCATATTTTTAAAATGAGAATTAACCTCATTAACCACTTGATTAGATAAACGTAGCCTCAAATCATACATGGTTAATAAAATTCCCTCGATAAGCAATTCCGTATTTAATCGACTTTGTATAATCTTAATCGTATTTAATAATTTACCCAAGCCTTCCAATGCATAATATTCACATTGAACGGGAATAATCACCGAATCAGCAGCTGTTAAGCTATTAATGGTAATTAATCCCAAGGAAGGAGAGCAATCCATGATGATAAAATCATAGTCGTCTTTAATTTCCTTCAGGGCCTCTTTCATTTTTCCTTCCCGATTTGTCAGATTAATCATTTCAATTTCAGCGCCAACTAAATCTATATGAGAGGGAATTATATCTAGGAAGGGAACCTCAGTAGCTAGAATGCTATCTTTTACCAAGGAAATTCCAACCATGCATTCGTAAATACTTTGAGAAATTTCTTTCGGATTAAAACCCAAACCGGAGGTTGAGTTTGCCTGCGGATCAGCGTCAATGAGCAATGTTTTTAAATCTAAGGCGGCGAGACTAGCTGCTAAATTAATCGCAGTAGTTGTTTTCCCTACCCCACCCTTTTGATTCGCTATTGCTATGATTTTACCCATAAAAATCTAAATTTTTCTTTTGACTAATTTAATCAACAATATTACAAAAAAGGTTTCACATCTTTGATTAAATTACAGCCCAATAAAATCAATTTTTAAAATTAAATTTGGAATTCAGAAAATATAAAAACTAAATTATCTACCTATATTGTGACCAAAATCGATCAGCATCCTATGAATCAAAATACTTCTTCGCATCCCAAAGGCCTTTATGTATTATACAGTACTGAAATGTGGGAACGTTTCAATTTTTATGGAATGCGTGCCTTACTTTCTTTATTCTTAGTCAATGCCCTTGCCTACAAACAAAACGAAGCTTCCATCATTTATGGTGGATTTTTAGGGCTAAGCTACTTAACAACTATGTTGGGCGGATATGTGTCAGATCGATATTTAGGAAATCGAAATTGCATTATTTTGGGCGGAATTACGATGGCTATAGGCCAACTATTTTTATTTGGCTCAGCGAGTACATTTATAGACGGAGTGGAAACCGCTAATATATTCATGTGGTCAGGCTTATTATTTCTAATCCTTGGAAATGGATTTTTTAAACCAAACATTTCGTCGATGGTAGGTCAGTTATATGCGAAGGGAGATAGCCGTCTCGATGCTGCATTTACGATTTTTTACATGGGAATCAATACAGGAGCCTTGTTGGGCATGATGATCTGCCCTTGGTTAGGAGACGTAAAGGTAGATGGAGTTAGAAATCTAGATGCGTTTAAATGGGGCTTTCTAGCTGCTGGAAGCGCAATGATGATTGGAACCATCACTTTTTATTTTTTGAAAAACAAATATTTATTGAAGCCAGATGGTCAGGCTGTTGGCTTAGCTCCCGATTTCAATAAAGCACAAGAGGCTGAAGAAGAGGCGGATAAGGCAGATTTTTCAAACAAGTCGATTGGCATTACTCTTTTAATATTTACATCATTGGTGTATTTATTTCATATATTGTTTCTATCAGAAATCGCTAATCCAATCAAAGACTGGGTGTATCCAGTCATTTACTCGGCTGGAATTAGTTTAGCATTTTTAATTATGACTGACAAAACCTTGACGAGCATTGAGCGTCAGCGAATTTATGTCATGTACATCATTTCATTTTTTGTGATCTTCTTTTGGTCGGCTTACGAACAGGCGGGATCTTCCTTGACCTTTATTGCAGACCAACAAACAGATTTGAATTTCTTCGGCATTGAACTGCCACCTAGTTCAGTTCAAAACGCCAATTCTTTTTTTATTATTTTGTTGGCCTTTCCGTTTAGCTGGTTTTGGATTTGGATGCAAAAAAAAGGCATTGAGCCTAATTCTCCTGCTAAGCAGGCCATTGGCCTTATGTTATTGGCTCTTGGGTATCTTATCATTGCGATTCAAGTTAAAGATTTAGGTTCGCAGAAACTTGGCGTGGCCTGGCTATTCATTATGTATTTATTTCACACCATGGGCGAATTGTGTCTTTCACCCATAGGCTTATCTTTGGTCGCAAAGCTTGCACCCAAACGATTTTCGTCTTTATTGATGGGAGTTTGGTTTTTAGCAAATGCAGCTGGATATGCATTAGCAGGAACCCTGGGGGCTTTATTGCCCCCGGTAAATGCAATCGCATCAGGTCAATTTCCAAGTTTTTTAGGAATGGAAATAAAAAACCTGTATGATTTCTTTATGCTTTTTGTCATCATGGCAGGAATTGCATCTGTATTATTGTATATCTTAGCTTCTGGACCTCTTAAAAAAATGATGCATGGCATCAGATAAACAATTGACATGAACGGACCTGATCACCATTTACACGAAAAGCATTTAAAGAGCTCTGATTTTATCACTGATATAGTTATTGGCATGTCAGATGGTCTAACCGTTCCTTTTGCCTTGGCAGCTGGACTTTCAGGTGCAGTAGCTTCATCGGCCATTGTCACGACCGCGGGAATAGCAGAGATTGTTGCAGGTTCTATCGCGATGGGATTAGGGGGATATTTGGCTGGGCAGACGGAACAGGAGCATTATGAATCTGAATTAAAGCGTGAATACGAAGAAGTGGAACGTGTTCCTGAGAGGGAAAAAGAAGAAATCAGAGAGGTATTTGAAGGATATGGCTTGACTCCAGAAGCGCAAGAAATAGTCGTAGAAGCTATTTCAAAAGATAAGGACAAATGGGTCGATTTCATGATGCGCTTTGAATTAGGCTTAGAAAAACCTAATCCTAATCGAGCGAGAAACTCTGCACTGACTATAGGAATTTCATATATTGTAGGTGGATTTGTTCCGCTAGTACCTTATTTTTATGTTGACGACCCAAAGTCTGGCTTAATATATTCCGCTGAGATAACCTTGCTTGCTTTATTGGTTTTTGGGTATTTCAAAAGTAAGGTTACGGATCAAAATCCATGGATTGGATCCTTGAAAGTAGCCTCTATTGGCGCAGCGGCTGCTTCAGCCGCCTATTTTGTAGCTACTTTATTTCAATAAATAAATCAATCATGACCCAAGGCTGTGTCATCGCCACGCGAATCGGCACCACCTTGTAGCTTACCAGATGGAAGCACTAAAATTCCTTCTACTAAACCTATCGATGCCGAATTAGAAAATTCATAACCCTTCTGCTTCAATCGTTCCATTTGAATAGTTGATAAACGATTAGGTTCTATACGTGTTTGTTCAGGTTTCCATTGTTGGTGAAAACGAGGATATTCGACTGCCTTCTGCATATTCATTCCAAATTCCAATACGTTCAGTACCACTTGAAATACGCTCGTAATGATGGTGGAGCCTCCTGGGGTGCCAACGACCATTTTCAATTGGCCATTTTCGGTAATGATGGTTGGCGTCATACTTGAAAGCATTCTCTTGTTGGGTTGAATTTCATTTGC
>JBIKRO010000062.1:0-17173 GCA_044349095.1 Aquirufa sp.
GGGCTTTTGCCATGATTTGGGACGCGATTTGTCGGGCCGCACAAGTCATCGAAATGGCACAGGCTTCCCCAGGATGCAGGTTGTACATAAATATCTCATTTCCTTCATCATCTTCTCGAAACACTTTTATAATTCCTTTGGTCACCAAAACGGCAGAACGAATCGACTGTCCCGTCTTCATCAGGAATTCATCTGTTTTGAATTTTCTGACTACGCCCACTTGCTGAATTTTTTTGGATAATTCAGGTTCGAATTGAGTGAAAAGCATTGGAGGAATTTCCATATTGGGTTATAAAGAAGGTAAATGAATCACTTTTTGTTCAGCATCGCTTTCGAAAGCAGCATCGATGACTTGCATACATTGGGCTCCCTGCATCGCTGAGACAAATGGTTCAGTTTGCCCCTGAAGGGTGTCAAATACATTTTCATAGAAATACATGAAATTTCCTTTTTCGGAGGGAATTCTAATTTTTTCCTGTCCATCTACGTGCAAAATTCCAAAATCATTTTCTGTTTCTTTACCCCAATCATCCCCCTGAGGCTTTAAACCAGCCAGTAAATCAGTTTCTTGTTTGTCGGCTCTCACTTTTAAAAAGCTTCCCTTTTTTCCATGCAATTGAAACGATGGAACAGGCTCTTTGAAATAATAACCCCCTCTAAGCCTCACTCTCAGGTTTGAGTAATAGAATAATATTTCAAAATAATCATCTACTTGGGTTTCAGGACGGGTCATTCGTAAATCCGCAAATATTTTTTCAGGACTACCAAATAAATAAATGGCCTGGTCGATCAGGTGAGGTCCTAAATCTTTCACAATTCCTGCACCGGGTCCGGGAATTTCTTTATGTAATTTGGGTGATTGAGCTCCATTAAAACGATCGTATCTGATTTCCACTTCCACCAACTCACCTAATACGCCCGCGTCCACTATTTTTTTTACGGTTAAGAAATCGGAATCTAATCGCCTGTTTTGGTACACAAAAATATGTTTTGATTTTGATTTCGCTAATGTATCTAAGGCTAATGCTTCTTGTAAATTAGTCGTGAACGCTTTTTCTACAATGATATGTTTACCCGCATTTAAAGCAGCTAATGCATATTCAAAATGCGAATAAATAGGAGTATTCACTACGACTAAATCAACCGAGGGATCTGATAAAACTTCATCTATACTTGCATAAGATTTAACTCCAGGATAATCCTTTTCAATATTTTTGTTCGTTCTTTCCCATGCGCCTGCTAGGGAAAATCCTGGATGTAGGTCAATGAATGGGGCATGAAATACGCGTCCAGACATTCCATAAGAAAGTAATGCTGATTTTATAATCGAGTTTGACATATTGTATTGAAATGATCGGGTAAAAATAATCAATTATAGACATGAAAAAAGGCCGTTTGAAAAACGGCCTTTAATTTTTTCGAGATTTGGAAATTATTTTTTTAGAATAATGGAATCTAATAATTCGTAACGAGCGTCTTTGGTTCCTTTGACAACTCTAGGGTTAGCATCCAAAATGATTAATTCTGGTTGGGCTTCTTGGCCTGCTGCAGGCCAATTCGTCAATTTGCCTCCGTTAGGATTTCCTGTTTTAATGAAATTGGCTAAATACTCTTGCATATCTTTGGAGGTTTTATGATCATCAGGGGTCCAACCATAGGTCAAATTGGTCGATAGATTTCCCATAAAATATTCGATATCTGCCGAGTGGACAGCACCTTTGGGCGCTGCTTGTTTAGGCGCATTGGGATCCGTTTTCACTACGCCACCGGCAAGCGCTGCTTGTACACCTTTTATGATCATTTCAGGCCTAGGCTTAGCAAAATAATACCTATATACTGGATTTTGGCTGTTTTTGCGGTGCATATCAAACCATTTCCAAGTAGAGAAACCGATGAAACGGTCACCTGCTAAATCAGTAGCGGATTGTTCTGCTTCCTCCGCCGACTTACCCGGATAAAGAGCTAAAATCTTGTCGGCATTTTCCTTATAGAGATCTTTAACTGCCGTCGCATAATTCTCGGTGGATATTGGCTGTCCTTTCGTCATGGACTTGTAATTCATTTCCTCCGAATTCCAACCTAATAGTAAAGGAACCATCGCTTGCTCTTTGTTGGCAAATATCTCAGGCAACGTTTTTGAAATGAAATATCCATCGATGCACGCTGAAAAACGTGGCATTCCTGGCTCTAACATTTTTTGGTATAAATCTAAAGTTGGGATATCCCTTAACTCTTTCAATGATTTAGCACCTGCTTTTTCTGCAAAAGTAACGCCTACCTTTTCGGCATCCTTTAAAGTTACAGGTCCTAAGCCTGAACCGATCCAGGCCCCACTTTCACCCACGGCGCCATGAATCAAGTTTTTAGATAGGGGAGAAGCCATTTGGGCACTTACTGACATTGACCCTGCTGATTCACCGGCGATGGTCACTCGGTTGGGGTCTCCACCAAAATTTTCAATATTTTCTTTAACCCATTTTAATGAGGCATATTGATCTAATAAACCTTGATTTCCACTGGCCTTATGTGGTGACTCTTTCGTTAATTCAGGATGTGAAAAGAAACCTAATAGACCTAAACGATAATTTACTGTAACGGTAACGATTCCTTTTTGTGCGATCACTTCCCCATCATACCGTGGCTCAGAACCATCACCGGCCATAAATCCACCTCCATAAAAATAAACTAACACAGGTAATTTTGCCGTAGATTTTGGGTTAGGGGACCAAATGTTTAGATATAAGCAATCTTCACTCATTCCATTGCTACGAAAACCCATATCGCCAAATAAGGGAGCTTGGATAGCTTTGGGGCCGAATTTTTTAGCTTGTAAAACTCCACTCCAGGGTTTTGGATCCATCGGCTCTCTCCACCTTAACGCTCCTACAGGAGGTAAAGCAAAGGGAACACCTTTAAAACTGGCAATTTTTGTTCGGGTATCGAAGGTGCCCTCTAAGGTGCCATACTTAGTTTTTACTTGGGTGGTTAATCCATACGGATTTGCGATTTCTTGTGCCTGCATACTGAAAGTAAAAAAGCTCATCAGAACGATGAAAAAAATAGATTTTGACTTCATGGTTTAATTTTTGTTTTATGCCTTATATAAAATCGCGTTGCTAATCAAAATGGTAGATTAACAACGCGATTCATCGTAGATTTTTAATTTATGAAAGGATTGCTTTCGCGTATTCCACACATTTTTTGGTCTCTTGGACTGCATCCGAACCAGCAGGAATATCATATTCTAACTCGATGGAAGCAGGGAATTTGTATTTTTTAGATTTTAATAATCCTAAGATATCTTTCAATGGCGTATTTCCTTGACCCCAAACCACATTTTGACCCCCATTATCTTTATTCTTGCGGTCTTTAATGTGCATGCTTGTGATGCGGTCATGCTTAGCCTCGATAAGCGCTAACAAGGTAGCAGTCGTATTTGGACCACCTGCAGCGATGTAGTGTCCACAATCCAAGTTCAAGGAATTATAAGGTGATTGGGCCAATGCCACATCCCATGCCGTATCTGTCGCTTGTGTATGTGCATGATATCCAATGTAAACTTTATGCTTGGACGCTAAATCGCCTAATCTCTGAGATTGTTTTGGATCAGTAGGTAATTCAATGGTTACTGAATTTGCTCCTAAAGCCTTCGCTGCTTTTAACGCATATTCAACTTCTCCATCTGTATTGTTTGGACCTAAAGCGTTCGGCTTAAACGCATATATTGATATACCAGCTTTGTTGAACATTTTTCTTACTTCAACAAACTTATCCATTGATACACTAGCGCGCCAATCAGCAACATCTTTATTTAATTTTGCCATGGCAGCTCTTTGCTCATCTGTCATCTGTGGACGTGGTTGGCCTGGAACATAAGCCGCTCTTGCCATCGTGCTTTTTGGTTTGCCCGCATATTCCTCCACGGCATCTCCCATTAATTCAATTGCACTAATGTTACATGCTACACAGTATTTAATTAAATCATCTACACTACCTGGCATGCTGCGGAATGAATACGTGATGGCTCCAATTTGAACACCTCCAAATTTGGAATTAGGTTTTCCAGCGAATAAAGTGCTTGAAACGGCAGCCTGACTAGCCCATATAACGCCTAAAGAAGCTAATGACCCGTTGATCAAAAATTGACGACGAGATTGATTGTTTTGATTTGACATATTGAAATAGGTTTTAATGTAAATTTTAATGTACCACAATGATATAATAATTTTTGAGAAATGTTACCCTTTAAGGTAATTTTTGCGACGAAATTTTAATTTCTTGCTATACCAATTCGGTCTTTTTAAATCGCCTTGAATTCAACCAGTTTTAAGGGCATTTTTTTCATCATTAAGATTAATTTTTCTAAAAATAATGAAATAATGCTTAATTTGTCGTCACAAGTGATGTAATCACGAGAAACCTAGCATATGAATTCAAATTTATCCTCCGAACAGGTCGACAAGAAAAAACTTCGTAAAGTTATCGCCGCCTCATCCGTCGGAACCCTGATTGAATGGTACGATTTTTATATTTTTGGTAGCTTATCCGTCGTGATAGCCACTAAGTTTTTTCCATCCGATAATCCCACCGCTGCATTTCTATCTACATTAGCCACTTTTGCCGCAGGTTTTGTGGTCCGACCTTTTGGTGCTTTGTTTTTTGGACGCTTAGGGGATTTGATTGGTCGTAAATATACCTTCATGGTTACTTTGTTGATCATGGGCTTTTCGACTTTTGCCATTGGTTTAATTCCGGGCTATGAGACCATCGGTTTTATTGCTCCTTTGCTTGTTTTAATTTTGAGATTGTTGCAGGGTTTGGCCTTAGGGGGTGAATATGGAGGTGCGGCAACGTATGTGGCTGAACATTCGGAGCCAGGAAAAAGGGGGTATCGAACGGCTTGGATTCAAACTACCGCTTCTTTAGGCTTATTTATTTCTTTATTAGTGATTCTAGCTACCAAAAAATCGATGAGCGCAGAAGCCTTCGCAAATTTCGGTTGGCGCATCCCATTCCTCATATCCATCGTCATGGTGGGCATATCGTATTTCATTCGCAAAAATATGGACGAATCGCCCATGTTTGAGAAGGCGAAAGCAGCAGGTGAAATTGTCGCAAATCCGCTGAAGGAATCATTCGGTAAAAAATTGAATTTCAAATTTGTGTTATTGGCCTTATTTGGTGCCACGATGGGCCAAGGAGTGGTCTGGTACACAGGCCAGTTTTACGCCCTTTCTTTTCTTCAAAAAGTAGCCAATATCGAGTTTGAGCAAAGCAATTACATCATTGCAGCTTCTTTAGCCGGTGGCACTGGATTTTTCATCTTTTTTGGCTGGCTTTCAGATAAGATTGGTCGTAAAGTAGTGATGCTGACCGGTATGTTATTAGCCATTTGTACCTACAGGCCTATTTATCAGGCCATGTATGAGACAGCTGATGTGTCACTAAAAACCGAGATAGCAGGTTCAAAGGTGATTAAGACGGACTATTTTATGATACCCAAAAGTGTAGATTTAAAGAAAACAGTGAAGACGGAATTTTCATATACCGATGGTTCCACTTTAACTTTAGAGGAATCTTCTTTGACCACGATTTTTCCAGGTAAAAATCCCCAAAAGCCTGAAGTAAAAAGGATCGTTCATGTGGGTTCATCCAGTTTTTGGTTTTTAATTTTGTTGGTCTTTATCCAAGTTTTGTATGTGACCATGGTGTATGGGCCGATTGCCGCTTTCCTTGTTGAGATGTTCCCAACAGCCATTCGCTACACCTCCATGTCCTTGCCGTATCACATTGGAAATGGAATTTTTGGAGGATTGCTTCCGGCGGTGGCGACCTATTTAGCTGCCAAAGCAAGCACGGCCAATGAAGTGGCGGTTGCAGCTGGCCAGGCAATTCCTTATGATAAACCTTATTTAGAGGGTTTATGGTATCCCATTATTATTGGCGGGGTTTGTTTTGTGATAGGACTCTTGTATGTCAATGGAAAAGATAAAGAAATTAACGATTAATCATGAATTCAATAAGACAGATTTTTGGAATAGTTTGGATCTTGCTTGGCCTAGCCGCAGGATACTTTTTGGTCTTTGAACAATCGTTGAAATTGTTTGAAAAAGGAGGGATGGACAACATTGTTCCTGCCATCATTTATACGTTTATTTTAGCGCCTTTGTTGACCGGAGGCATGTGTATTTTTGGGGTTTATGCCCTGCAGAATGAGTACAAAAGAGTTGATTAAATAGCCTTGACAATGAATTTACAAGTAAAATCTTTTGAAGAGTACCAACAAGCGTACCAATTAAGCGTCGATAACCCTGAAACTTTTTGGGCTAATATAGCCGAGCATTTTACTTGGAAAAAGAAGTGGGATCGCGTGTTGGATTGGAATTTTTCAGAACCCAAAATGGAATGGTTTGGAGGGGCAAAATTAAATATCACGGAGAATTGTTTAGATAGACATTTAGAAAATAACGGAGATGACATTGCGATTATTTGGGAGTCAAATGACCCGAATGAGCCATCGAGAAATATATCATATCGCGAATTACACCAACAAGTGTGTACGTTTTCAAATGTACTGAAACAAAATGGAGCAAAGAAAGGCGATCGAATATGCCTTTATATGCCTATGATTCCTGAATTGGAAATAGCCGTTTTGGCTTGTGCCCGAATTGGTGCCATTCATTCAGTTGTTTTTGGTGGTTTTTCTGCCCAATCTATTTCGGATCGTATTCAAGATGCTCAATGCAATATTGTCGTCACAGCGGATGGTTCTTTCCGTGGTAACAAAGAAATTTGTTTAAAAAATATCATGGATGAGGCATTAGTTTCTTGTCCATCGGTGGAACGAGTAATCGTTGTTGAGCGCTCAAAATCAGCCATATCAATGGAAAAAGGACGTGATGTTTTTTATGATCAAGAAATGTCGCGCATGGAATCTTTGGGATTAACGGATTTTGTGGCAGAACCCATGGACTCTGAAGATCCACTATTCATTTTATATACATCAGGATCGACCGGAAAGCCTAAAGGAGTTGTTCATACGTGCGGGGGGTATATGGTTTTTGCGACCTATACTTTTCAAAATATATTTCAATACAAAAAAGGCCAAATCTATTTTTGTACCGCAGATATCGGTTGGATTACAGGCCATACCTACATTGTTTATGGGCCTTTAGCTTCAGGTGCAACGAGTGTAATGTTTGAGGGCATTCCTACCTTCCCAGATGCAGGTCGTTTTTGGGATATCGTGGAAAAATTCAAAGTCAATATATTGTACACGGCTCCTACGGCTATCCGGTCATTGATGGCGTTTGGTTTAGATTTTGTCAAAAATAAGGATTTAAGTTCTTTGCAGGTCTTGGGATCTGTGGGTGAACCGATCAACGAGGAAGCTTGGAATTGGTATCATGCGCATATTGGCAAGGGAAATTGTCCCATTGTCGATACTTGGTGGCAGACGGAAACGGGGGGAATCATGATTTCTCCATTGGCAAATATAACGCCCACTAAACCTTGTTTTGCCACCTTACCTTTGCCTGGAATTCAGCCCATTTTGGTGGATGAAAAGGGGGAAGAGATCATTGGAAATGGTGTTTCAGGTAATTTGTGTATTAAATTCCCATGGCCAGGCATGATTCGAACTACCTATGGCGATCATGATAGATGTCGGACTACTTATTTTGCCACTTATGAAAATTTATATTTCACAGGCGATGGTTGTTTGCGTGATGAGGATGGGTATTATCGGATTACAGGCCGAGTGGATGATGTGATGAATATTTCAGGTCACCGAATTGGAACCGCTGAGGTTGAAAATGCCATTAATATGCACTCAGGTGTTATCGAGTCTGCTGTGGTCGGTTACCCACATGATATCAAGGGGCAAGGAATTTATGCCTATGTGATTATGGAAAATGCAACACATGATCCGGAACAAATCAAAAAAGATATTTCAGCTACGGTGACCAAGGTAATTGGTGCCATTGCTAGACCTGATAAAATACAGATTGTGAGCGGCTTACCCAAAACTAGATCGGGCAAAATTATGCGTCGGATTTTGCGGAAAATTGCCGAAGGGGATGTGTCGAATTTAGGAGATACGTCAACTTTATTGGATCCTGCGGTGGTTGAAAAAATCAAAGACGAACACATTTGATGGGGGAACCTATAGCTGTCATTGAGGGCTTAAGTGCTTCCTATGGAGGTGCTAAAGTCTTGTCTGATATAAGTTTTACACTTAATGATAATGATTGTTTAGCTATTGTAGGGCCTGTCGGTTCCGGAAAAACAACCTTAGCCAAAGCCTTATCCGGTCGATTATTTAGAACAGGAACTGTTTATTTCAATTCAAGAACCGACAGAGTTCATCCCAGCATCTTATTGGTTGAGCAGCAGCATCATTTTAAAAATCGGAGCAATATGCAAGATTTTTATCTCCAGCAGCGCTTTAATTCAGCGGATGCTGGGGATGCTTATACGATTCGGGAGGAACTGTCCCAAGAAGGTGAAGTGCCATTAGCATATTGGTTGGCCTTTTTTATGCTGGATCATCTACGAGATAAGCCCTTAGTTACCCTTTCCAATGGTGAAAATAAGCGCCTACAATTAGTGAAATCGGTTCTAAGGTATCCTGATTGGCTTATTTTGGATAACCCTTTTTTGGGTCTTGATATGGAGGGGAGGGAGATATTAGCTAATTGTTTAGATAAGCTTCGGGAAAATTCCATTCAATTTATTTTGATTAACTCCCCGGCAGCTTTGCCTGCATGTGTCAATCGAGTTATTTATTTAGAAAATGGTCATGCTGCTTGGGATGGTGAAGTTTCAAAGTATGAATCGGCACGCAAGGTAGGTCAATTAACTTTTGATCGGTCGAAGATGGATGATTTAATCACATCGGCCCACGTTTTTGAAATATTCCAACAGGCTGTTCACCTACGGAATGTGACCATTCAATATGGGGAAAAAGTAATTTTATCCGACATAACTTGGGAAGTCAAATCAGGTGATCGTTGGGCCCTTTCGGGACCCAATGGGGCGGGTAAATCTACTTTATTAAGTTTGATAACGGCAGATAATCCTCAAGCATATTCACAAGACATTATTTTATTTGATCGAAAGCGAGGGACTGGAGAGAGTATTTGGGATATAAAAAAACGAATCGGGTATGTAAGTCCAGAACTTCACGTTTATTTTAGGGAGCCAGCAAATGTTTTTAATGTCGTAGGATCGGGATTATTCGATACTTTGGGGGTATATAAGAAAATTTCGGAAGACCAACATAAACGGATTGCTTTATGGTTGGGTGTTTTTGGGATTTCTCATTTGGCAGATCGAATGTTTCAGCAAATTTCAACGGGGGAGCAGCGAATGGTTTTATTAGCCAGGGCGCTGGTTAAGAATCCCCCTTTATTGATTTTGGATGAGCCATGCCAAGGATTGGATGAGGAACAAATTCATCGGGTCAAAGAAATTTTAGACTACATCTGTTCAAATACTCAAACCACCCTCATTTATGTGTCTCATTATGCGAGTGATATTCCGTCCTGTGTCAACCAGCATTTGAAATTAGGGTAATTAAATAAAAGGTTGGTCAATGGAAGGACTTGGATTTGAAAACCATTTAGGTCCATTTTCAGTCATGTAAACACAGTCCTCAAGGCGCACTCCAAATTCATTCGGGATGGCGATGGTCGGTTCAATACTAAAACACATGCCCACTTGGAGTTTTAATTGGTTGCCCTTAACCATATTTCCCCATTCGTGACCGTTCATTCCTATTCCGTGCCCAGTTCGATGCGGTAGTCCCGGCAATTTATATCCTGGGCCATAGCCTGCGTCGATGATTACTTTACGAGCGGCAAAATCTACATTTTCACAGGGATCACCTAATTTTGCAGCTGCAAATCCCGCGGCTTGCGCTCTTTTTTCGAGTTCCCAAATTTTAATTTGTTTTTCGGATGCGGGACCAAAAACAATTGTTCTTGTAATATCGGATTCGTAACCTCCTACACTACAACCGCAATCGAGCATTACGATATCTCCTTTTTTGAGTATTTGTTTTTGAGAACTGCCGTGAGGAAAAGAGCTGGCAACTCCAAAAGTCACGGAAGCAAAACGGTGTTGGCCTCCTAATTCAACATGTTTGGCGGCAATTTTCTGTGAAATAGAGGCGGGGTTGATCCCTTCAGATAAAAATGTTAAGCCGTATTGAATGGCAATGGCCGTGATATCATTGGCTTTCTGCATGAGTGCAATTTCGTTTTTCGATTTAATGAGTCGGCAAGGAATCGTAATCGGATCCCCGCTGACTAATTTAAATCCTTTGCCCGCTTTTTTGATTCCATCTGATATAAAGAATCGCGTTTGTTCTTCGATGGCAATATTCCCTTGTTTGAAACCAGCCTTTTTAAGCTCTTGAATCAGTAATTTGAAAGGATTCTCATGCTCCTCCCAAGTGTTAACTTTTGAACCTATTTTTTTGACCTCAAGAAATCGATCTTCCTCAAAAGATGGGCATATATAGTTGATCTCTCCGGTAGCTGGTATGATGGCCAACATAGACCTTTCGGAAGGATTCCAACGAATTCCAGAAAAATATTCCATGTTGGTGCCCGCGTCTAAAACCAGCGCAATCATCTTATTTTGCTTTAATAGTTTTTGTGCTTTTTCAATACGGGCTAATCGTTCTTCATTTTGAATGAAAGGTGCCTCTGAAATACCTTTTATATTTTTAAATGAAAAAATATTGCTAGAATTAATCTTGGGGACACTAATTAGCCCCAAGCTAGAAATTTGCAAAAAGGATCTTCGAGTTGACTGCATATCTTAAAAATTATTTAATATAAATATACCAAGTATATTCGATTTGTCACTTTGGAAATAAAAAGACACGCAAAAATTTTATTTAAATAAATCGATAAAAAATTTAACTATCCTAATGCCTATAAGGATAGTTAATAAGATAAAGGGTGTTAAACTTGTTGCGTTGAAAAGAGTATATTCTTGATTTAACACCTCTAAACTTATTTTATTTATTTTATTTAACCTAAACTATTTTTTATGAAAAACAATTCTATTGCACACCGAATTGGAAGTCAGATTGGGGGAGTATTCCTCGGTTTATTTCTAATTCTGTCCACATCCATGATGGCGCAACAACAAGCTGCCTCTGGAAAAGTGAAGGGATCAGATGGCGGACCTGTCATAGGGGCCTCTGTTTCTGTTGTTGGTACTTCCCGTGGTGCTTCTACTGACGGAGAGGGTAATTTTAAAATTAATGTGAGCAGAAATGAAACCTTGAGGATTTCTTCCGTGGGTTACAACACTGCTGATGTTGTTTACACAGGACAGAAGTCTATTGATGTAACGTTAACAGTAGATAACAAAACCTTAAATGAGATTGTTGTTGTGGGTTACGGTAGTCAAAGTAAAAAAGAGATTACTGGAGCTGTGCAAACCATATCATATAAGGATTTGAAAGATTTACCTGTTACTCAAATTGGTCAAAAATTACAAGGCCAATTAGCGGGTGTTCAAATTAACCAAACAACAGGTAAGCCAGGAACTGGAATGAACGTTCGTATTCGTGGTCAATTATCTGTTTCTGCTGGTTCTGATCCATTATATGTAGTGGATGGTTTTCCTATCACAGGTTCGATTGGTGCTATGAATCCAGATGAGATTGAAGATATTTCCATCTTAAAAGATGCGTCATCAACTTCACTTTACGGTTCTCGTGCTGCGAATGGTGTTGTATTGATTACAACAAAGAAAGGTAAGGGTGCTGGAATGTCGGTAAGTTTTAATGCATTTACAGGAACTCAAAATGTACCTATGAAGGGACGTCTTGATATGATGAATGCAGAGGAATTTGCTCAATTTAAGAAAGAGTCTTATGAAGATGCTAAGCAACCCGTTCCAGTGGAATTCCAAAACCCTTCTCAATATAAGGATAAAGATAATGACTGGTACAATTCATTATTAAACAAGGATGCTCCTATCTCTAGTTATAACTTATCTATAACTTCTAATAAAGAGAAATCTAGAACTTCATTAGTGGCTGGAGTATTGCAACAAAAAGGTGTGGTTAGAAATACAGATTATCAGCGTTATTCATTGCGTTTAAATTCAACGTATGATATTTCTGATAAGGTTACGGTTGGTTTCAACGTAGCTCCTCAAATGGTTTATGATAATACGCCAAGAACTGATGGTGATCGTGGAACAGGTATTTTGTTCAACGCATTACATACGTGGCCTATCATGCCTATTTATGAGGCGGATGGTAAAACGTTAACTAAGTTTAACCGTTTTCCAGCGAGCACAGGTAATATTTTTGCATATGCTAACTGGGTACGTTCAGCGGATGAGTTGATCAATGAAACTACAACAACTAATTTGTTGTCTAATGCATTTATCGAAATTGAGCCTGTTAAAGGTTTGAAATTTAAGTCATCGATGAACGGAGAGATTTTGAGAACGAAATTTTTCTTCTTTAATCCTTCTAATGCTACATCAGCGATTAACGTTCCTATTCCTACCACAGCGGTTTCCATTCGTCAAAACGTTGAAAACTTATCTTGGTTGAATGAGAATACGCTTACTTACGCGAAGACGTTATGGGATGATCATAAATTTGAATTGTTAGGAGGTTATACAAACCAATATTTCCGTCAAGAGTCTACTCAAGTTCAGGCGGATACGTATGCGGATGATCGCCTTCCTACGATTCAAGGTGCGATTAACATAGCTAGAGGTGCGACTGTTTCAGGAGTACAAGAGTGGTCTTTGACTTCTTATTTAGCTCGTTTGAATTATAACTTCAAAGGCAAGTATTTATTTAATGCGGCGATACGTAGTGATGGTTCATCTCGTTTCGGTGCTAATAACCGTTGGGGTACTTTCCCATCCGTAGGTGCTGGTTGGGTTGTTTCA
This sequence comes from Aquirufa sp., assembly GCA_044349095.1. Classification (GTDB taxonomy): domain Bacteria; phylum Bacteroidota; class Bacteroidia; order Cytophagales; family Spirosomataceae; genus Aquirufa. The sequence goes on from JBIKRO010000062.1 coordinate 12,937, forward strand.
GATGAGGCTTTCATGTCTGATTTGCCTGCAGTTACATTCTTGAAGTTAAGAGGTAGCTGGGGTATTATTGGTAACAATAACTTAGGTAACTATACTTCATATGCATTGATTAACAATACTGTGAATGGTGTGTTTGGAAATACAGTGGCTACAGGTGCTGCAGTAAGTTCATTAGCTAATCCAAACTTAGGTTGGGAAACCACAACTCAATTGGATTTAGGTTTTGATTTAAACATGTTTAATGATCGTATTAATTTTGCGTATGATTATTACACTAAGAATACGACCAACTTATTGTATGCGGTACAAATTGCTCAAGAATCAGGTTTTGGTAACTTCAATGATAACATTGGAGAAATTAAATTCTGGGGACATGAGTTTTCTGTTAATACAAAAAACACGATGGGTAAAGTTAAGTGGACTACTAACGCGAATATTTCATTCAATAGAAACGTAGTAGTTGCTTTAGCTCCAGGTATTGACCGTGTATATGGATCATTCCACATTACTAAGGTTGGTCAGCCATTTGGTCAATTTTATGGTGTGATCGCTGATGGTGTTTACAAAAATGCTGCAGATTTAGCTGCTTCTCCTAAAGTTCCAGGACGTTCCACAGTGGGAAGTATCAAACTTAAGGATGCGAATGGAAACGGAGTAATTGATTACGGTGGAAACGCGGATGATCGTGTTATCATGGGTAATCCATTCCCTGATTTTGTTTATGGTATTACGAATAATGTTACTTATGGAGATTGGGATTTCAATATCATTGGATCTGGTTCTTATGGTAATTCATTATTGGTTCGTCATATTTACTCAACGGCTAACTTAGACGGTGTGTTTAACATGGTGGATGGTGCTAAATATCGTTTCCGTTCGGAGGCTAATCCAGGATTAGGTATGTATGGAACTACTGTGGGTGGTGGTAACGTAACAGGTATCGAGCGTGACTGGATGAATAGCCGTTTTGTTGCGGATGCATCTTACTTCACGATTCGTAACATCACGTTGGGTTATACATTTGCTAAGCCAACAAAGGTTTACAAGTCGGTACGTGTGTACGCATCATGCCAACAAGCTTATGTGTTTACTAATTATTGGGGTGGACCAAATCCAGAAACAAGTGCGCAAGGAAACGGTCAAGGTGACGGTGGTAACTTGAGTCCAGGTGTGGATTTATCCAACTATCCTGTTCCAAGAACTTTCACAGTGGGTGCAAACTTCAACTTTTAATTAGCTAAATATTAAACGTTTATTTTAGAAAAAAATGAAAAATAAAATCATATTAAGCTGTTTGTTAGCCGTAGGATTATCAGGTTGCACAGCTTCATTTTTGGAAATTACTCCAGAAACAAGTTTAAGTTCGGTTACGTTTTTTAAGACTGAGGCCGATTTTACTCAAGCAGTGAATGCTTGTTACGTTCCATTACGAACTATTTACAATGACCGTTCGTATTTACTATCTGAAATGCATTCGGATAATACATATTATTTTAGAAATACGGCTTTTGGTGCCACTGAGCAGCAAGAGGATTTGGCAGATTTTTCGATCCCAGTATCGAATAATTTAACGACCAATACACACGTATTAAATCAATATCGCCAAGATTATTTGATTATTGCGCGTGCAAATCAAATTTTAGCTTTAATTGATAAAGCTGATTTTGATGCGGCTGCCAAAGCCAATTTAAAGGGACAAGCGCAATTTATGCGTGCCTTTGCTTATTTTGAAATTTATCGATATTTCAACAAGGGGCCTTTGCAATTGACTCCAGTGGCTAATAGAGAACAAGCAGCTGCAAAGCTTGGAACTGCTGATGATATCTCAAAAATCATCATTGGTGATTTGACAGGTGCAATCTCAGGATTAAAGACGAAATCGACTCAAGAAGCCGGTCGTGCCACTACTGGTGCTGCAAAAGCTCTTTTGGCTAATTTGTATTTGATTCAGAAAAACTGGGCTGGTGCGGAAAAATTATGTCGCGAGATTGTTGCTGAAGGAAGTTATTCTTTAATGGCTGACTACAACAATGCATTCACAAATAGTACTTCGAACAAGAACAATGCAGAAAGCGTTTTTGAGGTTCAGTACCAGGAAGGTGCTAATGGTTTTCAAGGATCATTTATGTACAATTTCTTACCTAGACCTATGACTTCTGGTGAATTATTTACGTTAGCTGGTACATCAAACCCTCAACCTCAAACAGGTGAAGGTAATAATGCACCCATGCCTGATTTAATTAATTCATATGAGGAAGGTGATTTGCGTAAAGCTGCTTCTATTGGATATATCACTTGTTCGTCAACTTTATGGCAAGCAAAAACATATCCTTACATCAAGAAGTTTGTAAGAACTCACGCTTTGAATGGTAACCATGGGATGAACTGGCCTATTTTCCGTTACTCAGAGGTTTTATTATTCTTAGCTGAGGCGTTAAATGAGCAAGGAAAAACAGCTGAAGCAGCTCCATTTATGAATCAAGTACGTAAGCGTGCTGGTTTAGCTGAAACTACTGCTTCCACTCAAGCTGCTTTCCGTACAGCTTTAATGAAAGAGCGTCGTTTGGAATTAGCTTTTGAAAATAAAAGATGGCATGATTTAGTTCGTACTGATACTTTTAAAGAAGTAATAGCGGCCAAAGGAAAAGCAATCACGGCAGATCCATTTGCACATTACTATGAAAGAGGATATACATTGCGTAGTAACTCTTTCACAGTGATTGAGAAATACTATCCATTGCCTGCTGATGAGGCTGCTTTGAATCCTAACATTAAATAAGTATCATTATTGGATAGCCGCCAAGGAATTGGCGGCTATTTTTTTTCTCTAAATTATGAGCATACTCAACTTAATTGCCCTTTTTTACGCTTTTTTCACTGGTTTTTCTCCTGAAAATAAAGAGGTAAAAAAGTCGGTAGAATTTCAAAAAATTGTTATTTCTACTGAGTTTGTTTCTGAAGGTGTTTGTGTCGGTGACATCAATAAGGATGGGAACAAGGACATTATTGCGGGTGCATTTTGGTATGAAGCACCTACCTGGGTTAAGCATCAGTTTTCTACTGAAATTAGGTATGACAAATCATTGAAGTCATTTCCAGATACTCATGTATTTAAGGTAGATGAGGGATATTCGGATTCTTTTGCTAATTTTTCAGCAGATATTAATCAAGATGGTTGGGTCGATGTAATCAAAGTAGGCTTACCAGGAGAAGCGGTTTATTGGTTTGAAAACAATCAAAATAAATCAGGTTACTGGAAGCGACATTTTTTATGTGCATCCTTAGGAAATGAATCCCCTTTGTTTGAAGATGTGGATGGAGATGGCAAAAAGGATTTGATTGGGAATGATTCTAAAAACCAAAAAGTGGTTTGGTACCAGGCACCTTCGGCAAAAGATAGTGTTTGGGTTGCGCGAACTATTTCAGCTAATCCTAAATTAGGTACCCACAAGTACACACATGGTTTGGGCTTTGCTGATTTAAATCAAGACGGCCGAAAGGATGTGATCATTAAGGAAGGTTGGTTTGAAATGCCAAAAGACCTTCAAACTGAATGGACTTTTCATGCATTATCAACCAAGTTTGATTGTGCTCAAATGTATGTGTATGATTTTGATAAAGATGGAGACATGGATATCTTATCTTCTTCTGCACATGATTATGGTATTTGGTGGAATGAGACTAAGTCATTAGCGACGGGTGAAATTGAGAATCATTTAATTGACAAATCACTTTCTCAAACTCATTCAATGCAATTCGTTGATTTGAATGGCGATAAGAATCCTGATTTTATTGTGGGCAAACGATTTATGGCTCATAATGGAAAAGATCCGGGTGAATTTGAAAGTGCTAATCTACAATGGTTTGAATATCAGCCTAAACCATCGCCACATTGGGTATCTCATGTGATTGATTCAGATTCAGGTGCAGGGATTAACTTTTTTGTTGAGGATATGAATAAGGATAAGAAAAATGACATTATTATTTCAAATAAAAAAGGTGTGTTTTTGTTCAAAAGAATTTAATTTTTACAAAAAATAGCCAATCCTTTTTTTTCAATTTATTTTAAATTAATTTAAACCTTTAAACCTATACATATGAAAATTAATTACCGTAACCTAGTTTGGTTATTTGTTCCGCTGCTTGGCTTTTACAGTCCAAGCTTTGCCCAAAAGGCTCAGGCGTCTGAGAAGGGATTCAAGAAAATTTTTGATGGTAAAACATTGAAAGGTTGGGA
>JBIKRO010000063.1:0-16929 GCA_044349095.1 Aquirufa sp.
CACGTAAAGTACCTTCGGTACCTACAAATTCAATTGCGTTATTCCACTCCCAAGGCTGATGCGTCATCGTGATGCCATTGGCATACGTATATGTTAAAAATTCATTGCCGTTGGTTTTAGGAGCATCTACTTTTACTGGACCGCTTCCATCCATGTCGAGCGCCCATTGGACTATATCAAACATGTGTGCGCCCCAATCGGTCATACCGCCACCGCCAAATTCTTTGTATTTACGCCAATTAGGAAAAACATCCTTGGATAATGGCGGAGCTAATTCCGAATTAAATGGAACGGCGCTGTTAGGTCCCAACCATTTTTCGAAATCTAGGCCCATTGGCATTTCTTCGGCAGCTAAATCGTAGGCGATGGGCGGAGGTCCGACATTCACTTTGATTGATTTCACTTCTCCTATATATCCATTGCGAATTAATTCAGCGGTTTGTCTAAATTCAGGCCAAGAACGCTGCATGGAGCCTGTTTGGAACACACGCTTATATTTTCTAGTGGCATCTACCATCGCGCGGCCCTCTTTTACAGTTAATGAAAGAGGTTTTTCACAATAGATATCTTTCCCTGCTGCTGCAGCACGAACGGACATAGCCGCATGCCAATGGTCTGGACTTGCGATAACCACCGCATCCACATTTTTAAGGGCTAATAATTCTCTAAAATCTTGATAGTTAGGTATTTCAGAATAATTCCCCAAAGAAGGCGTTTTCGCATAAATATCTTTTACGCGATCTACAAACTGTTTGGCTTTTGCTTGGTATACCTCTGAAATAGCTGTGATTCGAACTTCACCTGTACTCAAAAATGAATTGGATAAGCCTTTTCCTTGTTTACCAGTACCGATGAAACCTAAGTTCATCATATCACTTGGCGCTAAATAAAGCGATCCATCTGGGCGTTTACCTCCTAATACATGGCGAGGAACAATTAAAAACGAACCAAAGGCAAGACTAGCTTGAGCTAGGAAATCACGTCTTTTAACGGAATTAGGTAATGAATTTTTCATATTTATTAGGTTAATTATTTTGTAAAAATATGCTTTTTCTTTAAAAATCCTATTCGATGGTATCGGGTAAATTTTGAATTAGGCAGACCAACTCACACTATAAATAAAAACAGATGAAACTAAGGTATACTTTGAATAAGTTTTGTCAAATTTTTCGGTGAAAAAAAATTAAGAAAATATCTCATGTAAACTAAGGGTAAATTAAAAAATAGGAGTCTTTATAAATAATGTAAATTTTAAATAGTAATATTCGCAGATTTTATATTTTTTAAACGAGAAGTATGGTTATAAAATTGCCCGGCAATTTTCAAGAAAAAAAGGAATTTAAGGTTTCATATTTGGCAGAAAACCAGGAAGTAAACATTCCTGAGGTTGAAGAAAAGCAAATAGATGATGAAATATTTATCAAAAAGGCACTTCAATCAAATCCTAAATATGGTTGTGAGTTATTATTCAGAAAATATTATAAGTCATTATGTAGTCATGCCATCAGGTATGTTTATTCCAAAGAAGTAGCTGAAGATTTAGTTAGTGATGTGTTTTGCAAATTTTGGAAAAACGAGTCTTATAAAAATATCACCTCTTCTTTTCGCTACTATTTATTTAAAAGTGTACGTAACACAGCTTTTACCTATTTACGTTCGGAATTTAATTCAAAAGAAAAATTCGATAACATCAATTTGGTCGAGGCATCTGAAAATCTTAAAGCGGATAGCATCTGTATTTATGAAGAAACTTTACACCGTGTAAAGTTGCTCGTTGATTCAATGCCACCACAATGCAAGAAAATATTTTTATTAAGTCGCTTTGAATCTAAAGGGAATAAAGAAATAGCTCAAGAGTTAAATCTTTCTTTAAAAACCGTTGAAGCCCACATGGGAAAAGCGCTAGGAATCATGAGAAAAGGCTTAAAGGATTACATAGCGCTTATTTTTATGTATTGGTGTTTATAGGAACCCACATTTGAAATGTATCACTATAACAGTGAATTAAAGAATGAAAACAGATATTAATAAAATAATGGTTTTTGATTATTTCGCAGGCAAGCTAACGCCATTGCAGCGAAAAAAAATTGAAAATTGGGTTCAAAGCCCCAAAAACGAAGAGCTTTTTTATTTATACTTAGAAGAATGGGAAAATAATAATTCTGAGTATGAGCCAGAGGGAGGTATCGCACTAAAACAATATGTAAACTATTTAAATACGGAAGAAAAAGAGTTTTCGACTCCTTATACAGCAAAAGAAAAAAGAGGAAAATATAGGCTATTGACAATTAGAAATATAGCAGCTTCTTTAATCTTGTTTGTTTTGATCGGATTGTTAGTAACAAATGAATTGTTCTATTTCAAAACCTATAAAAATACAGATAATGAAATTCAATCCCTGACATTGGATGATGGGACTAAAGTCATATTAAATCAAAATTCATCCTTAAAAATTCATCGGTGGGGATTAACCAAAAATACAAGGGAAGTATATCTTGTGGGTGAGGCCAAATTTTTTGTAACACATACAAAAAGCAATGAGCGTTTTATCGTGAAAACCGATAAAAATTTCGAGGTGGTCGTTTTAGGAACTGAGTTTGCTGTTTCTTCTCGAACAAGGGGAGCGAAAGTTATTTTAAATAAAGGAAAAGTTCTTTTAAACTACGAAGAAGGCAAAAAAACCAAACATTTATTTATGAAACCCGGTGACTATGTTTTATTTAATAAACAAAACAAGGCCAGTTTAAATACTTTTTCTGAGAAACAATACCTGTCGATATGGCAAGAAAAAAAGTTTGTTTTCAACAAAACTTCTTTAAAAGACGTGGCAATTATGTTGGAAGAGACATATGGACTAAAAGTAAAGGTTTTTGGAACTGATCTAGCTAATAGAAAATTAATGGGCTCATTTCAGGCTGAGAATTTAGATGAACTATTAAACACTATATCTGAATTATTAAGAATAAACGTAATAAGACAAAACAATGAGGTAGAACTCATTGAGAAGTAAACTATTAAAATACATCAAAATTTAACCTAAAATAACAATGAAGAGAAAAAAATCAATTTTCGCAACCTATGGAATTTTACTATTCCTACTGTTTACTTGGCAGCCAAGTCACTCGCAAATTTTAGCGATGGTTCAGCAAGCTAAACAAACCGAAACTCCTAAAAATGATTCAAAAAAGGCACTAGGGTCAATTTTAGTTGACCTAGAGGGGATTTATCGGGCAAATATCTTTTTTGAGCTAAATACGGTCGAAAATATATTTGTAAATCCTAAAGTCATCAACACAGGATTAAGTCTTGAAGAAAATTTACAAAATATTTTGAAGCCATTAGGTTTAACGTATAAAAAGAATAACAAAACATCTTATTCCATTACCATTGACAATATTTACAAAAAAACGAGTACGCTAAATTTTACTCCGGCAATTATTAATGAACCTGATCAAAAATTAGGGCCTCAAGTAAAAGGAAGAGTTCTTGATGAAAATGGAAGCGGCTTACCTGGACTAAGTATCTTAATTAAGGGTACAACTCGGGGAACATCGACGGATATCAACGGGTCATTTCAATTGGAAGTCCCTACGACAGAAACCGTTTTAATTTTTAAATATTTAGGCTATGAAACCAAAGAGGTTTTAGTTGGCAATCAAACTAATTTAGAAATTTCTTTAAAGCCAGAAAATAAATCATTGACAGAAGTAGTGGTCACTGCCTTGGGCATAAAAAAACAATCTAAAAGTGTGGGATATGCCACAGCAAGTGTGGGTACTGATGAAATGACATTAAATAGGACTGCTAATTTCATGAATGCCCTTCAAGGAAAAATGGCCGGTGTGAATATAACTCCCTTAGGCTCAGGACCTGCCGGAACAAGTAAAATTAGAATAAGGGGTCAATCATCTTTTGGGGGAAATAACTCCCCATTAATCGTCGTGAACGGCGTACCTATTGACAATACAAATAATGGAGCGAGAGGAGATGTTTCGGAAAGAGGATCCAATAGAACTTCAGATGGTGGAGATGGTTTAAGTAGTATTAATCCGGATGACATCGAAGCAATGACTGTTTTAAAAGGAGCAGCCGCATCCGCATTATATGGATCTCGTGCAAAGGATGGTGTCATTATGATTACAACAAAAACTAGAAGTAAGGGAAATGGTATTTCCTTAGCATATAACTCAAACTTTACTTCGGAAACGCCTTTAGATTATACTGATTACCAATACGAATATGGACAGGGCGAAAATGGAATAAGGCCGACAACCCCTTTCCCCACTTCTGGACAATGGAGTTTTGGAGAAAAATTCCAGCCTGGTATGACACAGATGTTATTTAATGGGGTCACATTGCCATATGAGCCGCAAAGAAACCAAATATCCCAATTTTATAGACAAGGTTACACTTGGACAAATACATTAACATTAACTTCGGGTGGGGAGAATGGTGGATTTAGTCTTTCCGTTGCGAATTTAGATAATCGCACAATTTTGCAAAATTCAGGATACGATAGAAAAACAATAAATCTAGGATTTACTCAAACATTATCTAAAAGATTAACGATATCTGGGAATATTAATTACTCCAACGAATACAGAAAAAACCCACCCAATATTGCTGAGCAGGATTATAGCCCTGTAATTATATTTAATATGGCGAATTCAATGCCATTAAGTGCATTAGAAAAATATGCAGAAGACGCGAATGGAAATGAAACCGTTTGGTCACGTTTTACCAATAGAACCAATCCATACTTTGCATTAAAAAGGTTTGATAACATTACGAATGATCGAATTTTTGGAAATCTAACGGCTAAATTCAATTTTACTGATTGGCTATTTATTCAGGGACGATTGGGACAAGATTATTATTCAAGGGAGCAAGATTATAATTTACCCACAGGAACACAAAGACAAGTTGCTGCCCCCGCAGGATTTGTTAATGGCCAATTTGTCCAAGATTCTAGAAATGTCAGAGAGTTAAATATGGACTTTTTGTTAGGAGCCAATAAAACCTTTGGTTCATTTGGGGTTAATTTAAATGTAGGGGGGAATCAAATGTATAGAAGGATAAGTCGCCACAATGTATTTATTCAAGATTTTTATACAAGAGATTTATACACGATCGGGAATGGTAGACAAAGAGATGCTACGTATGATTTTTCTGAGCGCCAAGTAAATTCCCTATACGGTTCGGCAGAAGTTTCTTATAAAGATTATTTATTCTTAAGTGGAACCGTTAGAAATGACTGGTTCTCCACCTTATCACCGGAAAATCGCAGTATCCTTTATCCTTCGGTTACGACAAGTTTTGTGTTTTCTCAAGCATTTGCAAGTGCTCTTCCAGATTGGATAACTTTTGGAAAAATCAGAGCTGCCTATGCGGAGGTGGGAAGTGATACCGATGTTTCGCCATATGCAAACAATCTGTTTTATGGGATAAATGCACAGCAATTTCCTTCTCCAAGTGGCGCGTCCCAACCATTGGGTAATATTAGTGGATCTACGGTACCTAATGCGAATTTAAGACCCATGCGAGTATCTGAAAAAGAAATTGGATTGGAGTTGAAATTATTTAATAATGCTCTAGGCCTTGATTTGACTTATTATGATAAGCTTTCTTCAGATCAAATTTTAAGAGCGCAAACATCAAACGCTGGAGGTTACTTATCTCAATTAATCAATGTGGGACAAAGTAGAAACCAAGGAATTGAAATGCTTATATCTATAAATCCCATTAAATCCCAAAAATTTAATTGGAACCTAATTTTAAATAATGCTTACAACAAAACAGAAGTATTAAACTTAGGCAGTGATGTAAGCAATAATATGATTACGGTAGGTACAGCAGATTTCTCAGGTGAACTAAGGCAGGTAGTTGGGAAGCCTATGGGTCAACTCTATGGGTTTGGTTACATGCGTGATGCTCAAGGAAGACAAATATTTGATGTTGGTAACGGTCGGCCTTTAAGAACAACGGACCAAATAGCCTTTGGATCTGCCATTCCATTGTGGGTAGGAGGTATTACGAATAGTTTTAACATCAAAGGAGTGGAAGTTTCATTTTTAATTGATTTCAAGCTTGGCCACAAAATGATTTCGGGCACAAATCATAATGCTTGGCGACATGGTTTATCAAAGGAAACACTGGTAGGAAGAGATGTAAATTATGTCATTGGAAATGGGGTGAATCTGAATGGGCAAGTTAATGCGACTAAATCAGGAGTTCAAGCCTATTATGAAACCGTACGCTCCCAAAATATTGCAGAACAATTTGTATATGATGCGGGACTTTGGCAATTACGTCAAATTATGATTGGATACGATTTGTCTAAATTTTTATCTAAAAAAACGCCTTTCATTAAAGGACTTAGAATAAATGCGGTGGCAAATAATGTGGCAGTTATAAAAAAATGGGTCCCTAATTTACATCCTGAGCAATTTGGTTTCCCATCTGACAATTTAGTTGGCTTAGAAGCTACAGGTTTACCCATCACGAGAAATATCGGTTTTAACCTTAATTTGAAATTTTAAAACGAGACATTCTTTACATAAATTCAATATTTAAACTTCAATAAAATGAAAAATATACTACTTAGTTCTTTGATTCTTCTAGCCTCAATTGGCTTAGGAAGTTGTGATGAAGGATTTGACAAGATGAATGTTAATCCAATAGCACTTACTGCAGTGGAACCTTCTTATCAATTAAATACCACTATTGTGAATACGGCACCTAGTTATGGTAATTTAAGCTATGAAACCACGATCGTAAAACAAATGATTACTCCCTTCAGTGGGCAAGGATCTGCTGCCAACTTTAATCAAGATAATAGATCTGTAGCATCTGGAAATTGGAATTCGTTATATCAAAATAACATCAAAGAGTTGACAGATGTAATCGTAAAAACCAAAGATCTTCCGGCAAAATCCAATCTTTATAATATGGCCAGAATTTGGAAAGCCTATTCATTTATGATCTTAACGGATACTTATGGCGACATTCCTTATTCACAAGCGGGCAAAAATTATTTAGAAGGCATTAGTACTCCTATTTACGATACGCAAGAGTCTGTTTATTCAGCTATTTTAACTGAATTGGAATCTGCGTCTGCGGCACTCGACGCATCTAAAGCAAAAGTAAGTACTGACTTGTTATATGATGGTGATGTGACAAAATGGAAAAGATTTGGATTCTCTTTATTGTTAAGAGCTTCTATGCGCTTGTCAAAAGTTAATCCTGCAAAATCTGCTGAATATGTTGCAAAAGCAGTAGCTGGAGGACTTATGCAGTCAAATGCCGATAATGCCATTATCCGACACAATGCAAGCTTTGCGAATCCCATTGGCTCCCAACTAAATGGAGGCCAGTCTGCATTTTTTTACTTGGCTGAAGATTTTGTCGATTTTTTAAAGAAAGCAAATGATCCTAGATTAGAAGCTATATCGGTTAGGTATGTCGGCGCAACCAGTGGAGCCCAACAAATTGAATCCAGGGCAAATAGAACTAAAGATGTTCAAATTGGTGCTCCGTTAGGTTATGACAATACGACTATTACAGTAGCCGTCAAAGAAAAGAAATTAGCTAGTTTATGGGACTATAGCCAATTAGACCGCACAAGGGTGGGAGGTTTAAATGCGCCAAGTTTTTTAGTGACCTATTCTCAGACGCAACTATTGTTGGCTGAAGCTGTTCATAGAAAGTGGACTACTGGAACGATTGCAACTTTATTTTCAAACGGAATTAAAGCCCATATGCAACAATTTGCATCTTATGGTACTACGTCAACCATTTCAGAGGCTGCCATAAATGCCTATTTACTTGCAAATCCATTGACCCCTGGAAAAGAATTAGAAGAGATCAATACTCAATATTGGGTTTCATCCTTTTTAGTAGGTCCGGAGTCTTGGGCTAATTTTAGACGAAGTGGTTTTCCGGTTTTAAAACCAAATTCTTTCCCAGGTAGTGATCTAAAAACGGAACCATTTATTCGCAGATTAACTTACGTAGACGCAGAACTTAATGTGAACAAAGCCAACGTCCAAAAGGCTATTGAGCGACAAGGAGCAAATACAATGGATACAAGAATCTGGTGGGATAAGAAATAGTTTTGATTCCTACTATGCAAAGTCTTAAAAAACGAGTATTGAATGGGGAAACCCTTCACGGTTGTTGGTTAAATTTAGGAAGCCCATTGACCGCTGAAATTGTTGGTTTATCTGGTTTTGATTGGGTGCTCATTGATTTAGAGCATGGCGCTGGAACTGAAATGAGTACTCTGGCCCAATTGCAAGCCTTAAAAAGTACGCCGGCTGTTCCTATCGTCCGAGTGGAAAGCAATGAAGCCCCTAGAATTGGGCGGGTATTGGATATGGGCGCTATGGGTGTGATGTGTCCCAAAATAAACGATGCTCAAGAAGCTCAAAAGGCAGTCAATGGTCTTTTATATCCACCCAATGGAAACAGAGGTGTGGCAAAAATGGTCAGAGCCACGGAATTTGGCCTAAAATTTCAATCCTACTATGATTCTTCTACCGAGGAATTATTGGGAATTGTACAAATTGAAACCTCAGCAGCATTAGAAAATGTGGATGAAATTGCAGCTGTCAATGGAGTAGATGTATTATTTATTGGACCTGCTGATTTAACCATGGAACTCGGGATTTTTGGACAATTCGACCATCCCCTATTTTTAGATGCGATCCATTTAATTACAAGTGCTGCGAAAAAATTTGGGAAGGCTACTGGAATTCTGTTTTTTAATACCTCGGAATATGAAAAATACCATGCGATGGGGATTCGATTTTTAGCCTGCGGCACAGATGCAACTTTTGTGGCCGATGGGGCAAGAAATATGGCCAAAAACTTAGGCGAATTAAGGAATAACAAATAACTCTTTTAGAAAAACGATATGGCAAGTTTAGATCCTTTAATCATTTTATTTATTGGCATTATTATGGTTGTAGGAGGCATTATAGGTCTTAAATTACATCCATTTTTAGCTTTGTTATTAGGAGCTTTTTCCGTGGCGATTTTAACATCCCCTGAGGCGATTCAGCAGTTTGCCATCGACAAAGGAATGTCGCCTTCTGCCGCATTATCATTAGCAAAAAAGAGTATTGGCGAGCGCATCGCCACAGAATTTGGGAACACATGTGCTAAAATTGGAATATTAATCGCCATGGCAGCTATCATAGGTAAATGCATGTTGGAAAGTGGTGCAGCAGAACGCATCATTCGATCCATTCTAAAATTTACCGGCATTGATAAGGCACCTATCGCATTCCTAATCAGTAGTTTCTTTTTGGGCATACCTGTTTTTTTTGATACCGTTTTATTCTTAATGATTCCATTAGCTAAAGCCATGACATTTAGAATTGGCAAAAACTACCTTTTACTCATATTGTGTATTATGGCGGGGGCCGCTATGGCAAATTCTCTTGTACCCCCGGCGCCCGGGCCCCTTTTCCTGATCGGCGAAATGCATATTCCGATAGGTCTCATGATGATTTCGGGAACTATTGTTGGCCTATTCACGATAACGTCCGGATATTTTTTCGCCAAATGGGCGAATTTAAAATGGCCTATCGAATTAAGGGATTCACTGGATGCTAAGCTAGAAGACATAAAACTAATTTCAGCCAAAGAGACTATAAAATTACCAAGTCTAGGAATTTCCCTCTTACCAATATTATTTCCATTACTATTCATTTGTTTGGATACGTTCATTAATGCATTTGTAGCCAAAGGGGATACTTCAGGTAATTCTGAGTTATTCACTTATACGATCGCCCTATTTAAGTTTTTCGGAGATAAGAATGTAGCCATCATTTGTGGAGGAATTATTGCACTTATGGTTTTGGTAAAAGAAAAGGGAAAAGATGAAAATTTGACATCGTTTGTGCAGGCAGCGTTGATGAGTGGGGGCGGAATCATTTTAATTACAGCTGCTGGGGGTGCTTTTGGTGGGATGCTGCAGCAAACCGGAATAAGCAATAGGATCGCAGAAATGACAAAGGATTATCAAATAGCGCTCATTCCGTTAGCTTTCTTTATCGCGGCAATCGTTCGGACGGCACAAGGTTCAGCGACCGTTGCCTTAATTACCGCATCAGGAATTTTATCAGGCATGGCAAATAATGCAAGTCTAGAATTCCATCCTGTTTATTTGGGTTTAGCGATTGGCTGTGGATCTAAACTAGTCCCTTGGATGAATGATGCAGGTTTTTGGATCATTTGCAAGCTTAGTAATTTAACAGAGAAAGAAGCATTAAAAACGATAACACCCATGTTAGCTGTGATGGGATTTACGGGACTTATCATCATCATTATTGGCGCAAAACTCTTTCCATTAGTTTAAAAATTAGTTGAAAATGAAAAAAGCAATTAAAAAAAGAAATGGAAATTTGGACCAGAGCTCCAATATTTTAAATTTTGAATCATAAAAATTAAACTATTTAAACACAAGAACTATGAAACGCAATAATTTCTTAAAAGCTATAACAGCAAGTTCTGTAGGAGCAACCCTATTAAATTCCACAGATGCAAAAGCATCTTTAGAATCAAAAGCAGCCCCTAAGAAAACGTTAATGACCGTAGGCTGCCAATCGGGTGGAACAACGATCGAAAATTTAGAATTCAAAGCTCGGCATGGTGTTTATAACATCGATGGTGGATCACCGAAAACGATTGTTGGCAAAGGCTGGGACTTAGCGGATTCATTAGCTAAGAAAGAAGCCTGCGAAAAATATGGAATTAAATTAGACGCCTACCACTTTCCATTGACCTCTGCCGGTATTGACAAAGTTGAATATCCAAACATCATGTTAGGAAAAAGCCCTGAAAGAGACCGGGAAATAGAGATACTCCAACAAATGATTCAGGTGGCATCAAAGACTGGCATCAAAGTTTTGAATTACAATACGACTATTTTGCCCGTTTTAAGAACAGGTCGAGTGGTCGATCCCAAAAGAGGAAATGTGGAATACAATGTTTGGAATTATCAAGAAGCATTGAAAAGGAATGACCCAAAAACAATTGCAGGCGATGTGAGTATTGAGCAAATGTTTGAAAGAATTACGTATTTATTAGATCGACTTTTGCCCGTTGCCAAAGAATACAAAGTTAAATTAGCGAACCATATTGCTGATCCGCCAACGCCCGTTGGTTACAGAGGAATTACCAGATGGAATAGCCCAGATGTATTTAAAGGCATTCAACGCTTTGCCAAACTATACGACAATGAATACCATGGATTTAATTTTTGCATTGGATCCATCGCCGAGGGATTAAATGATCCAGCAAGTGAAATTTTCCCGATCATAAAATGGGTAGGTGAGCGCAATCAGATTTTCAACGTCCATTTAAGAAATATAAAGGGTGGATTTAACAATTTCCAAGAAGTCTACCCAGATAATGGCGATATGAATTTTCTAAAAGTCGTAAGGGCTTTAAGAGATGTAGGGTTTTCGGGAATGGTTATGCCGGATCACGTGCCTCACCATCATGATGATTTAAAAGGCCATCAAGCATTTTCATTTTGCTATGGTTATATCAAAGCTTTGATTCAAGCAGTGAGCGAAGAAAAATAAATAAAAAAGGAGATCAAAATTGATCTCCTTTTTTATTTAGAGCGGGGAGTGACAGCTCCACTCTGTTTCGCTGTCAGCCCGCAGGGCATCTAGCACAAAGCCTGCCATTGTTCGCTTGGTACTCAAAATTCGGGAGTGACAGCTCCACTCCGTTTCGCTGTCAGCCCGCAGGGCATCTAGCACAAAGCCTGCCATTGTTCGCTTGGTACTCAAAGTTCGGGAGTGACAGCTCCACCCTGTTTCGCTGTCAGCCCGCAGGGCATCTTGCACAAAGCCTAACACCATTCGCTTGATACTCAACGTTCGGGAGTGACAGCTCCACTCTGTTTCGCTGTCAGCCCGCAGGGCATCTAGCACAAAGCCTGCCACTGTTCGCGCTGCGAACCGTGGCTTTTTTAATGGCCGTTCGTTCAATCTCGCTAGCGGAATTCACTTCCGCCCATTAAAAAAGCCCCCCAGCTTACGCTGGGAGGCTTTGTAGAGGGGAAGGGATTCGAACCCTCGGTAAGCTTGAGACCTACACACGCTTTCCAAGCGTGCTCCTTAAACCACTCGGACACCCCTCTGAATGGGAGGGCAAAGCTAAGAATTTATTTTGAAGAATCGAAAAAGGAATCAATGTCCTTTTTAAATTGAATCAAACTTGGCTTGTGTATGTAATACATATGTCCGGATTCATAGAACTTTATATCTACGCGCGCTCTTTGCTCAGGGCGCAAAAACATATGTTCCACATCATACAAAGCCGTAAAATAAGGTGTCGCAAAATCATAATAGCCACAGCCTAAATACACTTTCAAATTGGGGTTTTTGGCCATCGCATCACGTAAACTCTCCGCCACATTTAAATACTTGTTTTGCACATTCTTGTAAGACCAAGGATAGACATTACCAAATACATTATAACCCTTCTCTTCTTTAAACTTCAGTTCTTTGGACAAATAATCATTGATCGTCGCCGTAAAAGGACCGTCAATGTTGGCAAACGATGGATCAAAGTCGACATATTCGCCCGCATCATCTAAGTCGCGCCCCGTAAATCGAGCGTCTAATCGGCCGACCGACAAGCCATCGCCGCGGCGTAGGGCTTTATAAAAACGGTTCTCATCTACACGTAAATTCGCCTGTAAACAAAGTTCTTTGCTAAGTCCGGTCCAATAGGCCATTTTCTCCGCAATGGCATCTTTTTCTTTGGCAGACATCCAACCTCCTTTGATTAATGCAGACGCATATTCCCCAATCGCCCATGCCTCAGATTCTTTCAAGACATCGGCAATGGGACGGGCTAATAAAGCAGGGGCCAATTTCTTGTGATACCAAGCAGCAGCCGTATAAGATGGAATGTATAAAGCCCTCGGCAAGTCATTTCCAATGTCATAATTATTCGTTCCAAAATTCAATACCGCCGAAATTAAGATAACCCCATTGATATAAATTCGATGCGTATCCTGTAAATACTTGGATAATCCAGCCGCACGCGTGGTTCCATAAGACTCACCAGCTAGGAATTTGGGAGAAGCCCAACGATCATACCGGCTTAAAAAGTTTCTCACAAATGCCCCTACTGAAGTGATATCCTCTACATAGCCATGGTAATTACTCTCCTTTTCGCCATTGACGGCTCTTGAAAAACCCGTAGATACTGGATCAATAAACACCAAATCCGTTTTATCTAACCAAGAAAATTCATTTGGAATATAGGTATAGGGCGCAGCAGTCGCCGAACCATCATCTTTCAAAAGAACTCTTTTAGGACCCACGCCTCCCATGTGCAACCACAATGACGCTGAACCTGGACCCCCATTGAACGTAAATGTGACAGGCCTCTTTCCCGCATCCTCCCCTTCTTTTTGATAATAGGTAAAAAAGATTTTGGACAATACCTTACCGGTATCCTGCTTCATGTGCATGTATCCAGTAAAAGCCGTGTACTGAATCGTCTTACCTCCGATGATGATCGCATGTGTCGTTTTAACTACTTGGACCCCCTGTGGATCTGGATCGCTTGGGACAATGGAAGCTGTCTTTTGTGAAACCGCATTAAATGATATAGCTACAATTAAACTCAATAATATTTTTTTCATCCTAAATTAATTTTAAAACGAATATAAAAATTGTTTGCCAATAAAAGGTTATTTCGTAGATTTGCACCTACTCTATATATTATATAGACTTTAACAACAATACAAGATAAAAAAATGCATAGTTTCCGCACTGAGATAGAAAACCCAATCGTTGAAAAGGACATCCTAGACTTGGCAAAAAAAATTGCTCAATTTAAGGCTGGCGAAATTCATGAGGAAAAATTTAGGAGCTTACGGTTGGCTAGAGGGGTTTATGGGCAGCGCCAGCAAGGTGTTCAGATGATCCGGATTAAGCTTCCTTACGGTAAAATTCAGTTTCATCAGTGGAAACGAATCTCGGATATTTCAGATGAATACTCGACGGGGAATTTACATCTAACGACCCGACAAGATATCCAAATTCACTTTGTCTCTTTAGACCGGACACCGGAACTTTGGGCCAAATTAGAACAAGACGATATTACGTTGCGTGAAGCCTGCGGAAATACGGTTCGTAACATTACGGCCTCTCCCACTTCTGGCATAGATCCCAAAGAACTTTTTGACGTCAGCCCACACGCTGACACCGCATTCCGATATTTCTTGCGTAACCCTATTTGCCAAGAAATGGGACGCAAAATAAAAATATCCTTCTCAAATACGGATGAAGATACTTCTTTGGCTTATTTACACGATATGGGTTTTATCCCAAAAATCGTCAACGGGCTTAAAGGATTTAAAGTGGTCGTCGGTGGTGGACTTGGGGCGCAACCCATGCTCGCCTATACCGCACATGAGTTCTTAGCTGAGGATCATGTAATTCCATTTATTGAATCCGTGCTTCGTGTTTTTGACCGTCATGGAGAACGTAATTCACGCCACAAAGCACGTATGAAATTCTTAATTCAAAAAATTGGGTTTGAAGAATTTATGAACTTAGTGCAAGCGGAAACCAAAGCGTTAAAAAATCATAGCTTTCCCATTTCGGATGCAGCAGCTTGGGAAGTAAGCGAGCCGACCCAATTATCAGATGTAGCAAATCCCTCAACAGAGGTTTATAACACATGGTTGGCCACCAACACCTTCGAGCAAAAACAAAAAGGGTTTCATGGCGTTTATGTGCGTATTTTGAATGGAAATATTTCGAGTGATACGTCAAGGTCTTTAATCGACGCGCTGCAAGGCTATATCGGTGACGATGTTCGGATTACTATTAACCAAGGATTGTTGTTGAAATTTGTGCCAACGGCCAACTTGCCTTATGTATTCCAAACGTTGGCCGCGCATGATTTAGCCGCGCCAGGAGCAAATTCCATTGCCAACATAACCGCATGTCCGGGAACAGATACGTGTAATTTGGCGATTTCGGATTCAACCAATATCACATCCAAATTGGAACAAGTGATCAATGACGAGTTCCCTGCCTTGATTCATGATAGCCAAATGAAAATTAAAATTTCGGGTTGCATGAATGCATGTGGTCAGCACAGTATGGCATCGATCGGTTTTCACGGTTCATCGTTAAAGGCTCCTGACAAACGGGTTTTACCGGCACTGCAAGTACTTTTAGGGGGAGCAACATTAGGAAATGGAGAAGGTCGTATCGCAGACAAAGTGATTAAAGTACCTTCGAAAAGAGGTCCAGAAGTGCTGAGGATAGTTTTGAATAATTACGAAGAAAATGCAAAGGATGGGGAATACTTCCATGAATATTATGATCGTTTAGGCGAAAATCATTTTTATACGTTGATTAAGCCATTGGCCGATTTATCCAATTTAGTTCAAGACGACTTTATTGATTGGGGTGCCTCAGAAAACTTTGTCACTGAAATAGGCGTAGGAGAATGCGCCGGTGTTATGATCGATTTGGTAGCAACGCTACTCTTCGAATCGCAAGAAAAATACGAATGGACCGTTGCGGCTTTGGAAGATAAACGTTGGGCCGATGCCATTTACCACGCATATTCCGTATTTATTTCGGCTGCCAAAGCCTTGCTTTTAGATAAGAGCGTGACTGTCTCAAATCAAACAGCAGTGATCAATAAATTTGATGAAAACTTCATTTCAACGGGTGAATTTGCTGTAGATGCGGAAACGTTTTCTGCTTTGGTTTTACAAATAAACCAACAAGAACCGACGGAAGCATTTGCCAATCAATATGTAGCAGAAGCAGAAAGATTTTTAATAGCTGCAACCACATACCGCCAAAATAAAGGATGAAAAATTTAACTCATTTCAGAAAATTAGAGCCACAGCCTCGACTCAGCGTCGTAGGAGCAGGACCTGGTGATCCGGAATTGATCACACTGAAGGCCATTAAAGCCATAGCCTCCGCGCAAGCTGTCTTATATGATGCGTTGGTTGACACTTCGTTATTGGAACATTGCTCGGCCGCTTGTGAGAAAATTTTTGTTGGGAAAAAACCGGGTGATAGTCATTCTCAGACTGCCATCAATGCATTAATTGTGGAAAAAGCGTATGCTTTAGGCCATGTAGTACGGTTAAAAGGCGGGGATCCATTTGTGTTTGGCCGTGGCCAAGAAGAAATAGAATATGCTAAAGCTTTTGGCTTGTTGACAAATTACATTCCAGGTATTAGTTCATCTTACGCCGCAGCTGGAAGTGCAGATATTCCCCTGACCGTTCGTGGGGTGAATGAAAGTTTTTGGGTCATGACGGGAACTAAAACTGATGGTTCTTTGACTGAAGACTTGAAATTGGGACTTCAGTCGACGGCCACTTTAGTCATATTGATGGGCATGAATAAATTAGGTGAAATTGCACAGCTATGTCAAACCTATGGCAAGGGAGATATTTCTGCCGCCATCATTCAGAATGGCACTTTGGCAAATCAGCGAATAGGTATTTCAACGGCAGCTGAACTTGAAAATATGGCAAAAAAAGAAGACCTTCGTAATCCAGCAATCATCGTTATTGGCGAAGTGGTTAGCCATGCCAAACCTGAATTGTGGAAAAAAATCTTAAAACAAGCCTTATCTTAAAAACAATAAAGCCGCGATACCTCGCATCTAAAAAACACAAAACACCATGTCACAAAGATTAAACATTTCCTCAGGTTCCCCATTCGAAGATACTTTTGGTTATTGCCGCGCGGTTAAAACGGGAAATCTTCTTGAAATTTCGGGTACCGTAGCCATCATCGATGGAGAAAAGGTAAGCGCAGATGATTTATATGCACAAACTTTTAACATCATTGAGCGAATCGGTGTGGTTTTAGAGGAAGCAGGCTCATCGTTTAAAGACGTCGTTAG
>JBIKRO010000064.1:0-16619 GCA_044349095.1 Aquirufa sp.
TGAGCGCTTTGCCGTTGATTTTTAGTTGGAACTTTCCAGGCGCACCTGGGGCATTCCATGGAGCGACCCAATCTCTGGTTCGCACCCATACTCGGTAAGTCCCGGCTGTTGGGAATTTAATATCTGTGGTTGCATCTTGAACGGGTATTCCTAAGCCATGGGCTAATAAATAAGGAGAGCCCATTTGCTCCATGGATTGTTGGTCTAGTTCCCAACCCCCATGATTCGCAAATTGTTCCGCCTCCACAAAAACAAATTCTTGTGCAGCCGCTTTGGATTTAAATTGGGCCAATAAGGGAAATTGGCTAGCCAATAAACATAAGCTTGTGTTGCCCACAAAGCCCATAAATTCTCTCCTTTTCATATGATATTTTTTAAAAAAAATAAAACATTAAGTATTTGTTGTATTAATATAAGCCTACCAAAAGGTATTAAGTAGGTTTATATTTTGAGGGATTAATACCCCTCATTTTGTTTCATATTCTTATTAATCTGAATTTCCTGAGTTGGAATTGGCCATAAATACTGACGATTATTCCAAGCGGTTGGCACTAAATTTCTGATTAAACCTGTTTTCTCCATATCTCTAAAGTCAGGAATCCCATCTTCATCAATTTTAGGTGTACCCGCGAAAAACCAAAGATTTTTATCTATTACTTTTGCTCTCAAATCTATGGGGTCAAGCATCCCATAGATAGGGCGAGTGAGTACTTTTTCTGCTAATTTCCATCGCACAATGTCCATATATCTTAACCCTTCTGAGGCCAACTCCATTCTACGTTCCATGCGGAGCTGCTTACGAAGTTCTGCTTGATTGACACCTGCGATAGCAGGGTAATTTGAAGCGGTTAAAGCTACTTTATATGCTCTTGCTCTTACCGCATTCATGGCATCAAATACCGATTTATCTATTTCATTTAACTCAATTTTGGCTTCAGCGTACATCAAAAGAACATCAGCATATCGAATGATAACATGCTCTGGTTCAATCAATCGACCATTTAGTAACCAAGAATCATCAATGCCCTTTTTCCAAACCAATCCATTAAAAGAGGCAAATTGAGCATTAGCCCGGTTGTCATTGTTAGTCACTTTAGCATTATTACTAAGACGAGTTACTTGAAGCGCGTAAGGATTCGGATCATATATAAAGCCTAAATGTGGCTGTCCAAATTCAACAATCGTAGCCGTACATCTAGGATCCCTATTTTTGAATGGATTACGAGGATCATAAAGTGGGGACTTATCAATTGTATTTCCGTCGGTACATAGGTAAGCACAAAACAAATCCCAAGTCGGATTTGCTGCGGCAAAACCTCCTGAGTTTCTAGTTATTTTATCAGATGTTGGACCAAGTGTTACTTTCAATTCCAATGAACGAGGAATAGAAAAAATTATCTCTTTTGAATTTTTTGTACTTTGCAAAAATAGATTAGCATAATCTGGATGCAATGCGTATTGATTCAAATCCATGCATGACTTCGCAGCATCTGCTGCAATTTTATAATCTTTTTCGCACAAGGCATGACGCGCTTTTAATGACATCGCGACTCCCTTAGAGGCCCTTTTTAAAGCTGAAGCAGCGTAAGATGTAGGCAAGAATTTGATGGCAAAATCAAAGTCTTCATAAATCTTAGCCGTTACCTCTTTCCTATTAGTTCTACCTTTAGAGTAAGCATCTTCAATACTAATTACATTATCACTATAGACCACATCTCCAAATTTATTAACCAATTTGGAATATTGTGCAGCTCGATGCAAGCGAGCTTCTGCTAAATACACATCTAACTTAGCTTGTGATACTTTACTTTTAGTTTCTGCACTATTTAAGGCAGAAATAGCACGATTTGCTCTGGCAATTGCCTTGTAAGAATTTCTCCATAAAGTTGTAGAAAAATTTGATTGACTGGTTACCGTTCCAGCCTTTATTTCTGAAAGTGCTTGACGATAAAACCCATCATCTGATAGAAAACTATTATTAGTACCATCTTCGTCCCATTGCCACCAATCAATTCGATAAAGGTCGTTTAATGCGAGTTGAATTTCAGTTTCATTGGAATACCATTTTTCTGCAGATGGCTCGGCCAATGGATATAAATCAAGTGAATTTTGGCAGGAAGCTAATAAAATTAACCCAAGCACTGCACTGTATATTTTTTTTCTCATGATATTTAGAATTAAAGAATTAAAAACCAATATTAAAACCACCCATAATAGTTGATACTGTTCCGATGCCTTCTGGATCCCAGCCTTTAAGGTAATTATTGACACTAAAAATGTCGGTGGCATTCACATAAAACCGAATGTTGTTTGACATAATTTTTTTTGAAATTTTGGAAGGGACACTGTAACCTAATGTGACGTTTTTCAATCTAAAATAACCTCCATTAAATAACCAAAAATCGGACAATGCCCTATTCAATCCTTTATTTGTTTCTGTAAATCTTGGATATTTCGCAGCTACGTTTTGCTCTGCAGTGTTGTTAACACTCCAAGTATTTCCCCCATCAAGATAAACTGGAAATACGCCCCAGTTCTCAGCATTATAGTCAGTAAAAGAAAGATTGGAAACCGCCTGTTGCCCAATACCTTGGAAGGTGATACCCAAGTCAAATCCTTGATAATCTAATTTAATATTACCCCCATACATCCACTGAGGTAGTGAACCACCTAACAACACTCGATCATATTCAGGAGATATCTTCCCATCTGGAACCCCATTAGGTCCACTTATGTCAGCATATTTCATATCTCCCACTTTTACATTACTGCTCAATTTGGGTGATTTATTTACATCTTCTTGTGTTTGGAAAATACCTGCCGCTCGGTACCCATACCATTCATCAAACTCACTCCCCAATTTTTTGATCTTATCACCAACAAACTCGGTTCCTCCTAAATCACCCATGGTTGATTTAAATTGTGAAAGATTAGCTGATAGAGAATATCTTAATTTTCCAATATTATCTGTCCAACCAAGGTCTAAATCCAAGCCTTGGGTGGTCATAATTCCAGTATTTTGGTTTGGATTCTCAAATCCAACAAAAATAGGAATTTGCAAAGCCAAGAGCATATCTTTAGTTTCTTTAAAGTAGCCGTCTACAGTTAGCCTTAGCCGATTTTTCAAGAAATATGCATCAACTCCGATATCTGTTGAACCTGTTTTTTCCCAAGAAATATCTTTAATTGCGTATTGTCCTTGTGCAGCTGTTTGCTGGGCAGTAACCAAATTGTTTTGGAAAAACAAGGCATTACTAAAGTTCATTATACCAATAGACGGATAATTTCCGATTCGTTCATTACCCAAAGATCCCCAAGATGCGCGAAACTTAAGAAAAGAAACTACATCTTGATTTTTCATAAAAGATTCCTCACTTGCTACCCAACCAGCAGAAATGGATGGAAATACTCCCCAACGATAAGCTTCATTGAAACGTGAAGAACCATCACGTCGAACATTGGCCTGAACCAAATATCTATCCTTATAACTGTAGGTTATGCGTCCAAAATATGAACGATAGGCAGTCTCAAATGCTGATCCAAAGTTATCTCTGAAAGCAGCAGGTCCTTGGTTTAAATAAGGATACGTATCGAAAAGAAATTGGTCACGGGATGCACCCACAGATTCGGACTTAGAATAGAAGTTTTCATAGCCGGCTAAAAATGTAAAGTCATGATTACCAATAGTTTTAAGATAATTTCCTAACAATTGAGTGGTAAGATTAATACCCGTGGAACGATTTTCATCCAAACGCGTAGTAAGACCACCGCTTATCAATGTGGCCACAAACTGATTTGGATCGTTAGAAGCATATGCATCAACTTTTTGATTAAATCTTTTTTGGTAATCAAAATCAAAAATTGGCGCAAGAATTGCCGAAAATTTTAATCCTTCTAAAGGTTTGATATCTAAGCCTATTCTACCGCCTATTTGATTATAATTATTTTGATCTTTACCTCCATACTTCACTTTTGCATAAACGTTTTCGCCTGCTTTCCCATCTGCAATTCTACCATCAGCCCAAATTCCAGGGTAAATTGGTGAAGAAATACGTACCCTTCCCAGAGGATCGTTCGCGGTAGGATCGGTCGTAATGGTTCTTTTAAAGTTAATATCAACATTTCCACCTATATATTTATTGATAGTGAAATCATTGTTTGACCGCATAAAAATACGCCCATAGTCTTTGTTGTCATAAAAACCAC
Source organism: Aquirufa sp. (assembly GCA_044349095.1). Lineage (GTDB taxonomy): Bacteria > Bacteroidota > Bacteroidia > Cytophagales > Spirosomataceae > Aquirufa. The sequence goes on from JBIKRO010000064.1 coordinate 4,207, forward strand.
CAATTTTTTCATAGCGTAGTGAAGCACTCGATTTAACGAATTTGGAGCCACCTATAACACTTATACTATGAGCCTCACGTGGAGCTATTTTTTTAAGCGTCAAAGACATCCAATCCGTATCAGGGTATTTGTCTGGGTCCGAAAGATTTTTTTGATTGTAATCCTTTAATAAATCTTGACTAAATGTTGGGAATTTGTTTGCGCCATTGCCAGCATCATTCCATCGAAGTTCATTGACTAGTTCCATATATCTTTGCGATCGCATGTAATCTGGCAATTGCGTAGGAGTATCAATACCATTTTCATAGTTGTATTGTATAGATGCCTGATCATTTTTAGCTCTTTTAGTAGTGATCAAAATAACTCCCGAAGCAGCTCTAGAACCATAAATTGAAGCGGATGCCGCATCTTTTAAAACAGTAAGCGATTCTATATCATTCGGGTTTACTTGATTAACATCAGCTACAGGAACACCATCAACTATAACTAAAGGATTAGAGTTACCTATCGTAGTAATTCCTCGAATTCTAATAGTTGCACCTCCCATAGAGCCATTAGCACCATTACGTGAAACAAAAACACCAGACATGGCTCCTTGTAAAGCCTGTGATACCTGAGTTTCTTTTCGCTCTTTAAACATGTCACCGTTGACAGTTGAAACAGCCCCAGTAAGATCTTTCTTTTTCTGAACACCGTAACCCACTACTACTACTTCATCCAATGCTTTATTATCAACTTTTAATGTTAAATTTATGTTGACTTTATTTCCTACAAGCACTTCCTGCGACTCATAGCCAACAAAACTAAAAATTAAAACTGCATTATTATCTGGTATTGCAATTGAATATTCACCGTTCGAATTAGTTGATGTGCCCCGAGTTGAACCTTTAACCGAGATGTTTACTCCGGGAAGTTTTTCACCTTTTTCATCAATAATTGTACCTTTAACGGTAATGTCTGCAAGGGCATTATTGTCGACATTTATAGCTGATTCTATTTCTGAATTAACCCCAATAATTCTTTCTTCATTTTTACGTAAAACAATCCGATTACTTACCTGAAAATATTGAATATTGAGCGGTTTTAATAGCCTAGTTAAAACGATCGATAAGGCTTCATTATTCGCAATTACATTTACTTTTTGACTAAGCTTCAAGGCACGTGAATTATAGGAAAACTTCACTTGAGCCGTTTTTTCAAGTTCTACCAAAGAATTTTCCAAGCTAACATTGTTAAGCGTCAGTGATACTTTGGTATCAAGTATTTCTTGAGCCTTTACTGGCAAAGCAAAAGCTATGCTAGAAAATAAAAGAACAATGGCTAATTGGGTTAAGGATATTTTCACGATGTTATAGAGGTACCGTCGTTTAATAAAACATTTTTTCATAATTTTGATTTTAAAGGTTGATACTTTTACGCGTTTCGACTAATTTCCAAACCTTTACAGAGGCATTGGGAAATTTTTTAGAGCGTCTGAAATGTTACAGCATTTCGACGCTTTTTTTATTTCTTATTTTTGCATACGTTATTATTTACATCCATTTGAAATTATTTTTATATAGTTGCCATTCATCTCGTAGCGGCTATTATTGCCCAAACTTTCACATATAATTTTCAACTTTTCAGGTAATGGTACATCGATTAATGATGTGGTCAGATAACATTCTTTCAATTTGTCTTGTGGAAAGTCGATGGTGATCAAATAGGCTTGCTCTAAAGTTTTAAAGATTTGATGAACAGGAATATCCTTGAAATCGAAGCTTAATTGCTCCATGGTATTTGTCGCAGCTAGTAAAGGTTTATCTTGGGTTATATCCAATATTTTTTCAAAAAGTTGTTCTTTTCGCATAAACCTTGCTGCTTGGTTTGGTAACAACATTATTTCCTCTGAAGAGGCATTACGTATATTTTGATTTGAACTAACTTTTACTTTTCCCGTACGCACCAAAACTTCAACGTTTGGTTGATTCGCATAGGCAATTACTCTGAAACTTGTTCCAAAGACTTTTGTAACAGTTTCATTTGCATAGACATAAAAGGCTCTGTTTGGATCTTTACTTATTTCAAAGAAACCTTCTCCAGAAAGATAAACTTTACGTTCATTTCCTGTAAATATTTTGGGATAACTAAGTTTACTGTTGGGCTGAAGTAAAACCGAACTTGCATCAGATAATGTAATGAGTTGGGGTTTATCTGAATTATTGGTTTGTTCAATTAATCCATTTAAATCACTTTTGACCAACTCTTGATAGGTAATGGTTGTATTTTGAGGACTTGATAAATTAGCATAATATAAAAATGTAGCCAAACCCACAACAAAAACGGCAGCTGCAGTTCTAAACCATGTATGATGCCAAATCGCTCTAAAAGGGAGCTCCTCATTAGACCTACCAATTTTTTTCCAAACTTTTTGAAGTGCCTTTTGTGTTTCTTGATTCGATAAAGTAGACTCTTTGGTAGCCATAGCAAGGATCCACATCCGAGCTTCCTCTACCAATTTGGCACGATATGGGTTTTCGACAGTCCATTCGCTCCAATTTAAAGGATCATCATTTCCTTTAACCCATTTTTGAAAAGACTCATCTGATAGAAAGTCTTCTATCTTATTGTAAGAATCCCGATTTTGCATTTGAATTTTGGTTTCTAATACAGAGAGGACAAGAATTAAATTTGGTACTCACTAAATTGAACTTTTTTTTAAAATTAATTTAAGGAAAAGTTCAAGAGTAGAAATAAAACTGAAATTGGGAGATCTTTACGGAGCTGAAGAATCGCCCGATGAAGAAGATTTTTTGTAGACTGGTAATTTAAGTTTAACACTTCGGCTACTTGTTCAACTGAAAGTCCTTGATGGTAGCGTAAATAAATGGCTTCCTTTTGTCGATCCGAAAGTTGATTGATGCTTTTATTTAATTGCTCCACTTTTTTAGCTGTTGTCTCATCAGCTATCAAGCGGTCTTCAATGGAAAAATCAAATAAAAATTCTAGCGAATCAATGCTTTTGATGTTTGAAAAAATATGTTCGCGACCATGAAGCCTAGCTATCCGCTTTCTTACACTCGAAAGTAAATACGCTTTAACCACAATGGCCTCATTTAGTTTATACCGATACGTCCAAATATTAACAAATACATCTTGCACGCAATCCTTTACTCGATCTTCTCTAGTCATTAACGTTTTACCGTAATTAACAAGCGAACCATAATACCTTTCAAATAACGAGGAAAACGCCTCTTCGTCGCCCAGCCTTACTTGGGTCCAAAGTGCTATGTCACTTGAATTATCCTTATGTAATTTTAATTCTTTCAAGGTTCAAATTATTTTTTAAAAAAGAGAAACTAAGGTAGAACTAAAATCACTTTAGTTAAAAACCGAATCGAAAGATATTATTATTTTTATAATAAAAGGTATTTTTATTTGAAAATATTGATTTTACTTACTGTCTTGAAATTTAATATAATACCATTATAATTTAACTTAATAATACTATTTTTCATGGATTGAGCATTATTTCGAAAGCCAATGCAAACTATTCAGCACAAATTGCTTCCAGTCATAAGGCTTGACCTGCATGCCAGCATATACTTTTTTCTCTTTGCCCATGTACATGGAAGTAAATCCATTGCAATCTGACAAGGCAATTAATTTCCCCTTGCCCACGGGCCCAACCAAACCCTGAGAATTGCCTTGGTTTAAAGGACCTAAACCTACCCATTTACGAACGGTGGCCGTTGGCGATAAAGGCAGAATATTCACATACCCATCCCCCTTGATCGAACTTCCTCCAAAAGTGGCTAATTTATTAATTTTTTCACCGGAGGTATTCCCATCTAAAACAGGATGCTTTGCGCTCAATGAGCCATTTTCTTTGGTATGTTGGACTACATAGGTAAGCCCATAGGACGTATCATAATGCAAGGAATCCGAGGCCATCCCTATACTCGAAGATATCCCAAACTTATTCAATAAAGGCGTCATCGCTTCGTCAATCGGCGGATGTTCACTTAACATAATTAATGATCCGCCCTGGCTCACCCAAGTATGTAATTGATCCATTTCATCTTTTGTGAACGTAACCAAATTACCCACTTCCTTTTTTGTCCCAAAAACAAAGGGCAAAGCTGGAGTGATGAGAATGATATCAAATTTGGATAAATAGTTTTTTGTAAATGGCAACGAATCAATTATCGGTTTGTATCCATCTGAAGTCGATAGGTCAATAAACGGTTGGATTAATCCCCATTTGGCAATAAAATTATTGTGCCCGGCGTCGATTAAAATTCTAGGACCTTTGTTTTTTTTATACGCTGGGCGTAAAACCTTTGAATCAAAGGTCGTGTCATTATACATTTGCGCTTGAAGGCAAAGGCTTGAAAGGAGGAAACAAAAAAGGAATAGTTTTTTCATCTATGTTTATTTTGATTATGGTCGATCAAGCTAATTTTTAAAAAAAAATTGAGTTCGAATATAGCAAATTTCAACTATTTGAATGAACCCAAAACATCTTTTTGCCCTCCCTATTTTTTTTTCATAAACAAAAGAATATAGCCTTTGATGTTTAGTATTTCTCTTAGAAATTCCCGTTACTCAACCTACTTCAATACTTACCTATTGAAATCTCTTTCCGTATTTATTTGAAAATAAAAATTCACCAATTAAAATTTGATAAAACCACTCGATTGAATTCAATTTTAGATCGTCCATAAAACAAATCCCATTAGCACCATTGATCCAATAAATGATTCTAGAAATTGAATCGAGTAATAGCTAAACGGGTAGTTTAAAAAGGAATACTCTCCTAAAAATTAATTTCTTGGAAAACAAAAGAAAAGGCATCATGTCCTAATTGATTAGTTGAAGGAAGTTTTAATCCAGCTTTTCAATTTCTACACTAAATGGCAAAATCATTTTACCCTTCGTCAAATAGTATGGGATCAATTCGCCATTTATTTCTGGAAGAGACACATTTTTCATCTCAATCACATCCGTAGGCTGATCATTCTTCATTTGATTGATGATCGTATTTGTTTCCAAATACATGTCTCCGTTGGCAGCGATCGGATTGATAAATTTAAATTTAAAATTATAGCGCCCCTTTAGAATATTGACATTCCATTTTCCAAATATGGCCTCTTGGTCCCATAACCCACGAGAACCATCCGCATCATTTCGATTCAAGGTCAAAGGGTTTTCCTTTTTCGAGCCAACGATAATTTTGGGCGGGTTGATCAGATTTTTTGATCGAATTAAATCCTGGTAAATAAGATCTAATTCGGCTTTCAGTTTCAAGGCAATGGCTTTATTTTCCTTGACAATGTTGTGTAGCTCCCCTGGGTCATTTTTCAAATGGTACAATTCGAAATCTTCGATGGATGCGTTATAATTCGTTTGGCCGACCAATTTATATTCTGCCTTCTGAATGGCCATGCTGTTATAAAGTTCAGGATACTTTCGGGTCCAATAACTAAACATGGCTCGATCCGACCAATCAACCTTTTTGCCTTTGATCAGGGGCACAAGACTTTTTCCGTCGATCTTACGGTCTTTTGGTAAATCTACATGACACAATTCCGATAGCGTAGGCAAGACGTCAAAGTGGGCAGACATCGTTTCAATTACTTTACTTTCCTTCGTCAACGCGGGATATTTCAAGAAGAAAGGAACTCGGGTTCCTCCGTTATATACCGACCCTTTTTTATCTCGCATGCCCGCCGTATAACGTAATTGCTGCGGTCCGTTGTCCGTCATAAATATGATAATCGTATTTTCTTCAATCCCTAAATCAGCGATTTTTTGAAGCAATTTGCCTATGTTATCGTCTATATTGCTGACCATGCCATAGACCTTTCGAGCATCTTCCTTGTCCTTTTCGGTCATTTTCAAATGCATGGGATTTTTCCGTTCAAATTCAATGGACGGGTCTACGTTTTTGTACATCTGATCATAATATTCAGGTACTTGTAAAGGCGTATGAGGAGCATTAAACGAGAGGTAACAGAAAAATGGATTGCTTTTGTTTTTTTCAATAAACTGGATGGCATTAGCTGCGAAAATGTCAGAACAATATCCCTTAAATGATTCCTTTTGACCATTTTTCCACAGGACCGGATTGAAATAACTACTGTCTTTTTGAAAATAAGTCGTCACATCACCTACTTGGCCCATCCCTCCCGAAAGGTGCATTAAGCTTTCGTCAAATCCCTGGTCCATGGGCCGACTAGGAAAATTGTCCCCCAAATGCCATTTACCAAACAATCCTGTGCGATATCCTGCTTGCTTCAAAATTTCGGCGATCGTAATTTCACTGGAAGCCATCGTGGCCCCTCCATTGTAAGTATCTCGTATCCCAGTTCGCAAAGAATAGCGGCCAGTCATTAAACTTGACCGAGTAGGTGCACAAACGGGTGAAACATGGAAATCGTTAAATCGTAAACTCTGCTGGGCAAAGCGATCAATGATCGGAGTTTTGATCAGAGAATTCCCACTAATTCCTAAGTCGCCATATCCTTGGTCATCGGTAATAATTAAAATAACGTTGGGGTGTATATTTTTTTGGGCTATGCTCGCAAAGGATAATCCACAGGCTAGTATCATCAAAAGGAATTTACGCGTATTCATCAGCATGGTTTTTGTGGTCAATCAATAGGTTTTTTCGCAATGGTTTAATCGAATATAGCAATTAATTCATTTCAAATAAAACAATTGCCTTAAATATAAAACAATAGACTAGACCAGACAAGATCCTGATTTACACCCGACTAAATCTTGTAAATGAGTGAGAATCCGATAGTCATTCATAGGTAAATGATTCGGTAGATACCGAGACTAAACTCATTAACTATTTCAAGTAGGGGCCCTTTTTGTTCCAGCCAACTTCCACATTTGAAATCCACCAGGTTTTCCCTTGATCCTTATTTCCCTGATAAAACAAATAACTTTTATTGCCCAAATCGAATATATCTGGATGGCCCGATTCGCTATAATTCCAATCTCCAGGTTTGCCATTTTCCAAAAATGGTTTTTTAAATAGGCGCTGCCAAGTCGTTCCATCTTTGCTGGTCGCCACTCCAATTTGTTGAGGCCAGTTGTCATAAGCTCCAGCATAAAACATATATAAAATACCATTTCGTTTGATAATAGAAGCCGCCTCTATGCACTCGCCCTCCCATTTTTCTTCAGGTTTAAGTATTGGGGCCAATTTGGATGGGTGTGTCCATTCCGCTCGGTTGAAATTTGTATTTTCAGGCGCTGTCGCCACTCCGAGCATTTGAATTTTGAAATTGGGATCCCTCGTGGCATAATACATATAATATTTGCCTTTGAACAGAAATACTTCGGCATCGATGGCCCTCCCACAATTCCAATCACCGTCGGGACGAAAGATCGGATTAGTCGCATTTCTGACAAAATTGGTTATTCCATCCTCCGATACGGCATGGCAAATAGCATCATTTTTTCCGTTTCCATAGGTCTGATAAAAAACATGGACTTTTCCTTTGATGACTAAAGCGCAAGGGGCACTAATTCCATTCTTTTCATAAGGCTCTTGGATGTTTAGAAAACCCACATTCTTCCAATGAATCAAATCAAAACTTTCTGTGATTTCAATTTCCCTAGATTGACTGCCCTTCACTGGCAAAACAGAGGAATACATTAAATACCTTCCTTTAAATTGAATGACAAATGGGTTTTTTGAAAAAGGCTTACCCGTTCGACTGGAATCAGCATACATCATTTTTGGGGGCTTACCCTTCGATTGACCCATTGAAATTTCGTTGTTGAAAAATAAAATGGCAATGCTTAAAACAAGGAATAATTTCAAATGAAATTTCATAGGCTAAATATAATAATCGAACAAAAACTGCATATCGTTTTATTTGTAATCATAGTTTTGATTATTATTTTTCAAGTAAATATTTATTTTGCTTATGAATGCTAAAGTATAGGTTTTTTTCAAACATTCAAACAAGATTCAGGCAATGGCTAGGGCTTTATTAATTTCATTGGAATACCTGTCGTATGCTTTTTCAAAGTGGACATTTGTCCAATATGCAAGCATTCATGCAGTACTAGCGCTGAAAAAAAATGCATTCGATTTTCCAATTTGAATGGATATAATGATTTGAGAATCTTTTTACGAACGATATTATAATCTGAATCCAATGAATCAAAAAAAAAGCCTCCATTTTGGAGGCTTTTTCTCTTAAAAATTATAAACTATTTATTTTTGATCAAAAGCGGAATAAATGGATTTGCAACCCATTTAATCACTGACACAATTAATCCATAGGTATATTTATAAATAGTTAAGCTGATGTACATCATCGCTAAACTTATCATCACATTCAAATATGCACTTAACACATTCAAAATATCCGTGATATTCCATTGGAAATCTCCGCCAAACGAAGTCGAAGCGGCCTCCATGCGGTAGGCGGTAATGGAACTAAACGTTTCACCGATTCCGTCAGCGCCTGCAATGCCCAATAGTTTAGCTAACAAAACCATAGGAAATGCTGCAATCGGAGCAAGAACACCTAATAGATCCATTCCCATATTATTGCCGGCAAATAAATCGTGGTCAACGATAAATGAAAAAGTAAGATTAGCTGCACTAAACAAGCCAGCGATGGCCATTACTTCTCCCAATAATTGAATATTCGTTTTGACAAAATCACTAAACACGAATTCAATCATACTACTGTGCTTGGAATTAAATGAATCCCCACGCGTACGAATCGCCTTCGCTATCGGGAATGCAGTGGCAATTGCGACTAAAACGGTCACTACGCTTAATAATTTTTGTAATCCACCCGCTTCCCCTTGAAAGTAAGCGAGCGCAGAAATAATGACATTGTACTCCATGCTAATTAATAAGGCTAACGCAATAAACTGATAAAGTTTAGATACGTAACTTCTCACACCCTGCTCGCTGTCAAATGAATCAACGGACTCATTCACTCCGAATTTCAGGTACTTTTGGTTCACCATCTGAGGGAAATCCAAAACTTGTTGAATAATTTGTTTCATAGGTACTATTTTTTTGGTTTACTAAATATGAATATAATTTATTTAAATATTCATATTATCCAAATTATATTATTTTATTTAATTATTTGAAAATCATATAGTTATGTGAATTTTAACAAAAGTAGGGATTGTTGTCTTATGGAGGGCATAAAAATAATTTTGAAGGAAATCCTACGGAAAAAGAAAAAAAATCACAAAAATTCTTTTGACCTATTTGACCACTTTTGGCAAGAAAAATATGTTTAGATAGCCGTAATTTCGCAACTACTCCCACTGCAGGCAACTGCGGCATAATCACTGATATCCTTGTATTGCGGTTGGTCTAAAATTTTTCCAAAATCAACTTCCTTGAATTCCCGATTCACGGTTTCCCATTTGTGAAATAAGTGAACATCTTTGATGCAATAAACCATTTTCTTGATGTCATCATTGAAATAATTTTTTGCGAATTTTTTAGCTCTATTGATCCAATAATTGTGCAATAAAACTTGCTCTCGAGTACCCGTTATTCCTATACTTGGGTCTAATAAAATATCACAAGCTTGCCAAAGGTTATTTTCAAAATAATGGAGGCCATCTACGATAAGTCCCGAGGCAAAAATAGCTCCGTTTCCATACAGACTAACTAATTCAGCTAAATTGACAACCGATGTAAAAGGGGCTTGGTTGAAATCTTTATCGCCGTAGTCTGAGATGAAACTAACGGCGGTAAAATAGTTTCTATTTTCCCAGATGTAATCAATAATTTCATCTTTGTCATCGATGATGACTGTGCAACTTGTATTGTGATTAACTCCTCGATAAGCGCATAATTCGGGGTTTGTCCCTGCGTTAACCCAGTTTTGCTGAACCATTTTTATTAATTCTAGGTGCCGGACGCCTTTCATATCCTTTTTAAAAAGGCCAACGGGCGGGTTAAGAATGGGAACGTAAACGACGTAATCACTTTTGGTATTGGACCAAACACTTTCTTCCAGCAAGAAAGGCATGTTTATTTCGAGCCATTTGGCCGTATTACTTTCCTTATTGAGCTGCATGATCCTAAAATATTTTTCAGCATGTTCTGGATGAATCCCGCTAGCAGTTCCCAAAATAACAGAAGCATTTCCAGAGGGTTTTACACAAGTAGTCCTAGCCGCCTGATTAATCTGAATAATATCAGCTAAAATTTTATTCGTGTCTTTGACCACTTGGGCCCCTTGTTGCAATAATTCTGCATTAAATAATGCTGTATTATTCATCCATCCTGTGATGCTGACACCCAACAAAGCCTCTTTCTTGAAAATGGCTTCAGAGATCGGGCCTAAATAGGGAAAGCTTGTGTACCCTGCCTGCAAAGTACCTAGAATGGCCGCGTCCCGACATGCTTGAAAAAACAATTCGGTCGTGTGGCATTTTTCCGCATTTATTTCGGTCAAATTACATCCCTGAATGCCAAGTTGGGATTGGTTCATTCGAACATAATTTTCCACTTCATGGTATTCAATTAAGGAAAAGTCGGTATCCATTAAAATGGGTATTTTTAATATTTCGAAGCAAGGGTTGAACATGTCGAACCAACTATTTGCAAAAACGAAGCCGATGTCATTTGCGCCATCATTTAGTTTTACCAGGTATTCGAATTGCTCTTTGATTACTTCACTTCGCAAGAGGATAACCGAATTATTACTTCGGCCACGTTGGGGATTCTCTTGTCTCCAATTACCTGTTTTGGCATGTATCATCTCATGGTCGTTTGGATCCACGATCATATTTAGGGCCGACCGCCTCACTCCTCCCGAAAGTACAGCATCTGCTGAGTGACAAATAATATCAAAAGCGAGTATGGGTCTGATTTTGGGTCCTTCGTTAATGATCCATTTTTCGATCAACTGCTCGATTTTTTCTAAGGATTGTTTTAATCCTTCAAATCCAGGAGCTTTAAATCCACCGCTAATAAAGGCCCCTTTTTCTCTTATTTCAGAGTAGTCAAATTTCAATTCATAACCGGCATAAGCTGGCATCGATTGCTTATTAGTAAAATAGGAAGACATCAGCGCACCTAGCGCGTCGGCCCACCCTTCAATACTGTCTTGAATAATAAAGGTTTTTGCACCTTTAGTTCTTTTTTGAATCGTACTTAAATTATTGACAAAAGGGATTAATAGGCCACCTCCGAAACCGCAGCCAGATAAAGCCAAGTAAAATATTTCCTGAAAAATTCGATTATGTGCAATGTAGCCAGAGGTACAATTGTACATGCGGGAGTTATGTTTTTCAATCTGCTTATGTCGGAATTGAAGATTTCGCTGGGAGGCTAATATTCGTTGGCTTTTCATGCTGGCAAGAGCACTCGTTAAAAAGGGCTCGATTTCGGATTGAACGGCCGCATATTTTATCAAATGACCTTCAATAATATTTTCACACGCTTCGTCCCATGTTTCATATCGACCTTCCTTGGGCTTCCACTTAAAATAATCAGCATGTAACTTTAAATCACTGAGGAATTTTTTGCCTGTTTGCATACGATTATTTCGTTTAGTTGAGTCACCTATTTTTCATACTTTTACAAATATAAAAAAAAGGACAACTTTGTCTTTAATTAATGAATTTATTTTATTTGATATTTTTTGCAATAGGTATTTAGGCTGTCGAAAATTGTTAACTTGGCAAACATTTAATGTTTTTTATGTTTTCTAAAGCAACTGAATATGCTATACGGGCGGTATTATTTATTGCCCAAAAGGGCTCAGAGGAGCACAAATTGGCCTTGCCAGAAATTGCCGAAGCGATTCAATCCCCTCCCTTTTTCACGGCCAAAATCTTACAAAAATTAACCAATGGGTCTCAGCTCATTCAATCTGTTCGTGGGCCTAATGGTGGCTTTTATATACGACCGGAAAAGTTGACATGGACGGTCCGAGAAATTCTAAATTTAATGGGCGAGGGAGAGATGCTTGACAAATGTGTATTGGGATTAAAACAATGTTCGGAGATTAATCCTTGTCCCTTGCATGAAGTGTATAAGCCTATTAAAACTCAATTGAATGCGATGTTTGAAAATAAATCGATTGGACTGCTAGTCAAGGAAATGGAGGCTGGCCAGTTTTCACTCATGTAAAATTTCTTACGTTTTTTGTATCGCATGAAAGGGAATTTGTGTTCCAATACTTTTCAAAGCCGCAAACAACCCTTTATATTCGATGGTTATATGGATGAAAGGGCCAATTAAAAATCCTTCCTTTTCATTTTTTTTCTTATTTTTATCTTTTCAAAAAAATCGATCATCTCGAAACTATGAGATCAAAGATTTGATTATACAACCTATTTAAATCAACATATGCGTAACAATCGTAGAAAATTTATTCAACAAGTAGCCTTAGGTGCTGCTGGAATCAGCCTAG
>JBIKRO010000065.1:0-16595 GCA_044349095.1 Aquirufa sp.
CCTCGAATCTACCAGATTTAATGAATGAGAACAAAGCACGCAATAACTACTATTATTTACCCATCATCTTAGTGTTATTAGGCTTTTATTTGCTGTACCGTAAAGATGAAAAAGACTTCTTGGTGACCATCATGATGTTTGTACTGACAGGTATAGCCTTAGTTGTGTACCTGAATTCTCCTCCGGTAGAACCTAGGGAGCGGGATTATATTTACGTGGGCTCGTTTTACTTTTTAGCGGTATGGGCAGGATTAGGTGTGATGCAGTTGGCCGAGTGGCTCACAAAAATCATCAAGTCACCACAGCTCCGTTGGTCTTTATTGGCCGTTCTAAGTTTGTCTGCGCCCGTGATTATGGCCCAACAAAACTGGGACGATCATGATCGTAGCAGGAGGTATCATCAAATTGATTTTGCCAAAAATTTATTGAATTCTTGTGCGCCCAATGCCATTTTATTTACGGGAGGTGATAACGATACTTTCCCGCTTTGGTATGTACAGGAGGTAGAAGGATTTAGAACGGATGTTCGTGTGTGTAATTTATCATTATTAGGCACGGATTGGTACGTAGATCAGATGAAACGTAAGACCTATGAGTCTGAAGCCTTGCCGATTAAATTGACCAAAGACCAATTTTTAGAAGGGGTTAATGATCAAATCATGTACAATGAAAATCCCAATATTTCAGAAATGTCGCTTCCTGATTATTTGGAATTGTTACATAAAGATGATGCGCGCATTCAGGCACAAACGCAAAGTGGAGAAACAATTAATACATTCCCTTCAGACTCATTGTCTGTGCCAGTTAATGTAGCTGAATTGGCTAAATCGAATTGGTTTCCAAAGGCTTTTCTTCCTTTTGTATCAGATCGATTGGGTTGGAGATTACCGGCAAAAAATATTTTTAAAGGGGAGTTAGTCCAATTGGAAATTATCTCCAACAATGCGGTATCAGGTTGGAAACGTCCTATTTATTTTGCAGCTACCTTACCTAATGATCAGTATTTAGGATTAAAAGAGAGTATGCAATTAGAGGGTTATGCTTATCGGTTAATGCCATTTAAAATATCAGGAGCCAAAGATGGTTTTGTTAATACCAAAATCATGGCAGATAATATGTTGAATAAGATGTATTGGAGAGGTTTGAATGATCCTAGTATTTATTACCATGGGGATTTTTACATGGGCATACCGAGTGTGACGCTACGTTTGGGTACGTATCGATTAGCCGACCAATTGATCCGCGAGGGTAATATTCCATTAGCTAAAAAGGTGTTGGATCATTTGAATTTTGTGATGCCAGACAAAGTGATTCCATATGATCAATTCTCAGCCAGTATGGTAGGTTTGTATTTGTCGATTGGAGAGGATAACAAAGCCTTAGAAATAGCTAACACCATGGTGAAACGAAATGCTAAATCGTTGGATTATTATTTATCGGCAGGTGTTCGTTCCAATGAGCGTAATATACAAATTGCTGCATATGAGATGAATTTGATTGTTTCGTCCTTAAAGGAATCTAAATTGGCCCCTGCTAAGTACAAGGAATTGGAAGGGATCTTTAATTTTCAAATGAGTAAGATGCAGTAATAGATCTATGATTTATAGTAGAATGGTTTGACTAAAAAAGACCCGAAAATTATTAATTTTCGGGTCTTTTTTTTAATGATCAACTCCAATTTTAAGTAAAATATTATTTATTATTTCTTCGGAACCACTGGCCCTTTGCGAAGTGATTTGACTTGTATTGGCCAAGGAATCGGTTGTCCAGAACTTAAATTGGCTTTATCTCTTGGCATAGTTTCTGGGTCTTCGCAGGCCATGTACACCATGATAGCTGTTACGATCGCATTACTTCGCAAATCATCAAAGATGATTTTATCATACGTATCTCGATTAGTATGCCAGGTATAATTATAATAAGACCAACTTAAAGAGCTTAATGAGAAGCCCGGTGCGCCGGCAGCCACAAAAGAGGCAAAATCACTTCCACCACCACCTGGTGTTCCTGGAAAGTTTGTTTTAATGGAATCTTTGAGAATGCTCGGGACGGCAGTTAACCAACGTGAAATAAATTCTCCCGCGTGTTTAAAACCTTGTCCCGAAATATTCGCTATCCTACCCGTTCCGTTATCCTGATTAAACAAGGCTTGCAGTTTACTGACAATTTCTGGATGATCTTCTACAAATGCTCTCGATCCATTTAACCCTTGCTCTTCGCTTCCCCAGTGTCCAACCAAAATTGTACGTTTGGGATTCGGATATACCAATTTTAATATTCGCATGGCCTCCATCATGGTCAATGTTCCTGTGCCATTATCGGTAGCACCCTGACCACCATCCCAAGAATCAAAATGAGCAGAAAGCATCACATATTCATCCGGTTTTTCGGTTCCTTTTATTTCGGCGATCGTATTGAATGAAGGAACGATGCCTAAATCTTTAGAATCTGTTTGAATACTGATGATGGGATTGTCCCCAGATTCAACCAAGCGATATAAAGTACCATAATCTTCCAATGCGATATCGACGGTTGGTATTTTTGACGTATAGGCACTGAAAATTTTATCAACGCCAAAGCCACTCGACCAATTATTGGTTAAAATCCCCAAGGCTCCAGCTTTTTCTAACATGATGGGAAGCATTCTTGATGAGTAACCTGTTTTACTAATGCGTTTACGCCAAGCATTTGTTTGTTCGTCGCGTTCTTTTTTTAATTTATTAAAGGATGCTGAGGTAGCAAATTGCTGCCAATTATCATCTGGCCTTCCGGTAGGTTGATTCATCGAGATCATGACAAATTTCCCTTTTACGTTGGGTAGCCAGTTGGCAAATGCCATTGAATCCGCAGCATCTGGAATGATCATGATTCCTGCTTTGATTGATTTTCCTCTCGTAGATGGGCTCCAAGCTAATTGAGTGCCTTCTAAACTTTTAACTCTTGGCGAAAGCATGTCGATATGCGTGATGCCTCTTTCCCAACCTTTCCATTCGCCAAATTGTTCGTTGCGGGCGGTGATGCCCCAACTTGTATATTTGTCCACGGCCCAGTCGTTGGCCTTCTTCATTTGTGGAGTACCCACTAATCTTGGACCTATTCCATCCAATAATTCATGGGCCATAGATTGCAGTTGGGAATTGTTGTTTTCTTCCTGAACTATTTTATCTACCACCGATTGTGCAGATGAAATATGGACTGAGAAAATGCTAATGATCAACAGAAGTTTAGGTATACCACTCTTTATACCTCGCAGAGTTATATTTTTTTTCATAGAAATAAAAGTAAGGAAAACCTCTCGCAGAAACAAAAAGGACTCACGCTTTAACGTGAGTCCTTGATATAAATTTAATAAGAATGGAGTTTGAACCCGTTATCTCAGTGATAAGAATCCTTTATTTTAAATTAATCAACTAGGAAAACATATCCTTCACTTTGTGAAAGAATCCTTTGTCTGATTTACTAGGTTGAGGGGCAAAATTGGCCGAATTTCTTAGCTTTTCTAACAGTTCTGACTCCTCATGGGTCAATTGCTTAGGGGTCCAAATATTCACATGAACTAATTGGTCACCAATCGAGTATCCATTCAATTCTTTTATTCCTTTTCCTTTTAGACGTAATATTTTACCACCTTGCGTACCTGCTTCAAGCGTTATTTTTGCTTTTCCGGTGATCGTTGGAACTTCCACTGAGGTTCCTAATGCCGCGTCAATAAAGCTTACGTATAAGTCAAAAATTACATTGTTGCCGTCGCGATGAAGTAAATCATGCTCCTCTTCTTCAATGACAATTAATAAATCGCCTGCAATTCCTCCTCTTGGCGGGACATTTCCTTTGCTACTCATGGAAAGTTGCATATCATTTGACACACCCGATGGAATTTTGATGGGGATGATTTCTTCTTCTAATACACGGCCCTCGCCAAAACACGCCTCACATTTGGCACCCACACTTTTTCCTTCCCCACTACAAGTAGGGCAGGTAGATGAGGTAACCATTTGTCCCAACATCGTTTGTTGGACTCTTTTCACTTGACCCGATCCTTGACATGTGCCACAGGATTTTAAATCTGTACCATTTTTAGATCCATTTCCTTGGCAAGATTTACAGGCAACGTGCCTTTTAACCTTGATTTTCTTCTCAACCCCGTTGGCAATTTCCTCAAGGTTCAATTTCAATTTTATGCGTAAGTCGCTTCCTTTTCTTTGTCTACGTCCACCGCCGCCACCTCTGCCACCTGAGAAAAAACTGCCAAATGGGCTCTCATCTCCAAAAATATCTCCAAAATTAGAGAAGATATCTTCCATGTTCATTCCACCTCCACCAAATCCGCCACCGGCAGCACCCCCCATTCCAGCATGACCAAAACGGTCATATTGTGATTTTTTCTGGGCACTGCTCAACACCTCGTAGGCTTCTGCAGCCTCCTTGAACTTTTCTTCAGATTCTTTATCGTCTGGATTTTTATCCGGATGATACTTGATGGCCATCTTTCGATAAGCCTTCTTTATTTCTTCCTCTGATGCCGATTTCGATACCCCTAGAATTTCGTAATAATCTCTTTTTTGAGCCATTTTTTAATTAGTTACCGACCACCACTTTAGCAAAGCGAATGACTTTTTCATTTAATGTATATCCTTTTTCTATTACCTCAACCACTTTGCCCTTTTCCTCCTCGCTAGGTGCCGGAAACTGTGTAATGCAATCATGTAAATCTGCGTCAAAAACTTCGCCTTTGGCAGGTAATTCTTTTAAACCTTTGGCTAACAAAATTGAATTTAATCGATTGAAAATCAATTGGGTGCCCTCCGATATTTCACCTTTTGGTGCATTAGCTAACGCGCGCTCATAGTCGTCCATGACAGGCAATAGCTCGATAATTAATTGGGCCGAAGCGCCTTGAATTAAATCTATTTTTTCCTTGGCTGTTCTCTTTCTGAAATTTTCGAAATCTGAATATAGACGAAGGTATTTTTCCTTCATTTCAGATAACTCATCTTTTACTTCTGTAGTTTCCTCCGTATTTTCTGAATCAGATGGGGTATTTTCAACGGATTCCTGTGCATTAGCTATTTCCTCTTCCGGATTTATTTCGGTATTTTTCTTTTTCATATGGCAAAATTAATAAGGTTTCCGTTAAACAAATCATACACCAAAAACTATTTTATGACAGTTTGGCATAATTTGATTAGCATTCGTAAATTTATGTCGCATGAGTAGAACTCCCAAAAACATTTCTGATACGATAAAATCCTTGGCGTCCCAACATGGATTCGAGTTCTGCGGATTATCTAATGCTGATTTTTTAGAAGCCGAAGCACCTAGGTTGGAAAATTGGCTTTCCCAGAACATGCAGGGGAACATGTCCTACATGGAGAATCATTTTGATAAACGTTTAGATCCAAGGAAATTAGTGGATGGGTGTAAAACAGTTGTTTCATTAGTCTATAATTATTTTCCTTCACCTGATTTCCAACCCTTACAAGACAGCTTTAAGGTTTCTAAATACGCTTTTGGTCAAGATTATCACGTGGTGATAAAAGATAAAATGAAGCTTTTATGGGATGATTTACACGCTGTATTAGGTGATTTTACAGGTCGGATGTTTGTCGACTCAGCACCTGTGTTAGAAAAAGCTTGGGCTCAAAAATCGGGTATTGGTTGGATTGGAAAAAATGCCAATCTAATTATCCCCAAAAGGGGCAGCTTTTATTTTTTGGCCGAAATGTTGATTGACTTAGCTTGTGAACCTGACGGACCCATCAAAGATTTTTGTGGTACGTGTACACGTTGCATTGATGCTTGCCCCACAGATGCCATTACGCCTTATGTGGTGGATGGGTCGAAATGCATCAGTTATTTCACGATCGAATTAAAGGAGAATATGCCCATTGACCTGCAAAAGGATTTTAAAGATTGGATATTTGGTTGTGATATTTGCCAGGATGTTTGCCCTTGGAATCGTTTTTCAAAGCCGCATCAAGAACCGCTTTTTCAAACAAGTAATGAGTTTTTAGGCCTTAATCGGCAGGATTGGGAAGGTCTTTCGGAAGATTTATTTAATGAATTGTTTCGATATTCAGCGATTAATCGAACAAAACTTAAAGGGATTAAAAGAAATATTGCACACATAAAAAAAATGGAACCATGAAACCATGGTCCATTTTTGCAAATTAAACCCTAAAGTGAATTTCTTTGGATGAATTGAAGATCTAATTCTACATTTTGCTTTGAATTTTCTTGAATCATCTCTGCGGCCAATCTGCCCATTTGATTCGGTTGGCTTGAAATGACGGAGATTCCGCCGACCAACAATTCTTTAAAACAAGAATCATTATATCCGATTAACCCTATATCTTTTCCAACTTCAAATCCGTTTTTGCCCGAGTAATGGATGGCCTTGGCAAGGTCGCAATCCGCTAAAGTAAAATAAATTTCACCTAAACGCATTTCGTCTTCGTCAAGACCATCTAAAACTTGGAAATTCATTGAAATAGATTCGCAGAATTTACTACATCCATTTATTAAATCGGCATCGAAATAATCTTCCTCTGTCAGAACTAAATTAAATGAATGGTACTTATTAAACAGGTTTAGTTGGGTATTGAAAACTTTTTTGATTTGACTGATTGGTTTGCTAACAATACTTGCAAACGTTTGGCTTAGACTTGAAAATGAATGATCCAAGATGATCAATCGGTCAGATGGAATTTTCTTTAAACACTTTAAATTTTCCTCCTCATCCTCAATTAAATGGGGCATCACAACATAATAATGATAATTGCCTAATTGTTGGCTCATGATCTCTTGAAATTGTTGCGCTTTGTATTGGTATGTGAAAATGTCTACGGAAACATTTTTTCCTAAAGTATTACAGAATGAATCAAAAATCGATTTAGTAGAATCAGTTATTTTTCCCACTAGAAACAAAATTTTTGTTTTTGTTTGAAATGTTGACTCTGATATGAAATATCCTTTTCTGAAAATAGAAGTAATGACTCCCATTTTATGCAACTCTGTATAGGCCCTCTCCACGGTATCTCTAGACAAATAACATTCTTCAGACGCCTCATTAATACTGGGTAAACGTTCACCTGGTTTTAATTCACCCATTTCAATATCCTGCAATAGCGAATTAATCAACTGCTGATATTTCGGCAATTTGCTGTCGGATTTTTTAATGGTAAAGGTTCCAAAGTTGTTATTCATTGCAAATGTGTCTTTTAGAAATAAAAAATATTTTTGTTCTATTTTCTATTTTCAAATTTACTAGACCTATCCGATTGTTTATTGGACAAATCTTTCATTTTTGTGGACATAATTTGCAAAAACATAGTTTGTGATTTATTATGAGGCTATTTAATGGGTTTTAACACAATTTATACGGCTTTGTATTTTCGTGTTTCTTGTGACCGCACTTAAAATTCAAATTAATTTCCTTTAAATTTTCTAATTTTAGACTTTCATTTTAAGGCCATTTATTTTGTCCATTCGCTCCGCTTTATTGTTTCTTAGTTTATTGATTTTTAGCCACCCATATCTATGGGCTCAAAAGTTGACGCGCTATGAAAGATTGACCACGGCTTCAGGTTTATCTCAGAGTACCATCAATAAAATCATTCAGGACAAAAAAGGCTTTTTGTGGTTTGCCACCGCGGATGGCTTAAATCGTTATGATGGATATTCGTTTACGGTATATAGGAATGATCCTAATGACAACAAGACGTTAAGTGGAAGCGATATATCTACAGTTTGTGAAGATGATGAAGGTAATTTGTGGGTTGGAACTAGAAATGCGGGATTAAATAAAATTAATTTAAAAACAGGTTCGGTGATTCGATTTCCAAGGGGGCCTTTAGGGGAGGATATTTCATCGGCTATTATTCCTTCGATTGTTAATTTAGGAAAGCATAAAATTTGTGCAGCTGTTGTGGGCAAAGGTTTTGTAACCCTTGATTCGAAACAGAATATCATCATTCCAGCAGAATCTGATTTTCAAACTCCATTGATTAAAGATGCAGTTCGGTTTTTTAGGCATTCTTCTGGATCGCTTTGGATTGGTACAAGAACAGGTTATTTAATTTCGGTATTGGGCAACCGTTCCTATTTGCCATTTAATTTTGGCCAAAAGGGTCCGGCCAACGAATTTCGTATTCGAGCTTTATTTGAAGCCAAAAATGGGGATATATTAGTCGGCACAGAAGGCCGAGGATTATTTCGCTTTGATCATCAAAATCAAAAATTTACTTCCGTTTTCTATAATCGATCTGCTTTTTCTTCTCGCCAAAATGTAATTACAAGCATAAGTAGGGATGGTTCTAACAATATTTGGATTGGAACTGATAATGGAATTTATATTTGTGAGGGAGAGAATTTTTCAAAATTTCGCCAAGTGGTGTCTAATCCTGATCCGGAATTTGGTATTAGCTCTTATTCAGTGACTAGTTTATTTACAGATTCAAATCTAAATACGTGGATTGGGACTTGGGAAGCAGGTTTAAATATTGATTTTCACCAAAAATCTCGTTTTTCTTTATTGAGATATAAACCCAATACCTTTTTAGGATTATTAAGCAATAAAGTCACCGCGCTTCGGGCAAATGCAGATCAAGGAGTTTGGATAGGAAGTAATGTAGGTTTATCCTATTTGAATTATAAATCGGGATTAGTGGAACATTTGGTTAATAATGCAGATATCAATCGGCTTAATTCACCCGATATTTTTGATGTTAATTTATTAGAGACTGATTCACAAGGAACTTTATGGATTGGAGTTTGGGGAAAAGGCCTTTTCAATATGGATGCTAACCGAAAAATGATTTCTTATCCAGTACCGAAAGGAGTAGTTTCAGACGTTTCCGTGACCATTAAATTCTCTAGTATCCTTAAGATAGAGCAAAAGATGTTGCTTGGGACCGTGGGAAATGGTTTATTGGCCTTTGATTTGATTTCTAAAAAATATGAAATTCCTTACAATGAATTGAATAAGAAATTTTTTGAAAATAAGACGATCTCTACTTTGATGATGGAAGGGAATAGTCGTTTATGGTTAGGGACTACTGCGAGTGGATTATATGTTTACGATTTTAAAACAAAGAAAATTGATCATTGGGAAAAGGGGATTTCCACTTCTTCTTTAAGGTATAACCATGTTACGGATATTCACCAAGATCGAAAAAATCGAATTTGGGTCTTGACCAATGGAGGAGGATTGCATTTATATCAAGGACCAGGAAATGCATTTAAGGTCTTTACCGTGGCAGATGGATTAGTCAGCAATACCTTGAGAGGAATGGTGGAAGATAAAAAAGGAAATTTATGGTTGACAACCAACGGCGGAATTTCAAAAATGGATCCTAAGACGTTCAAGTGCATTAATTTCGATGATGTGGATGGTCTTCAAGGAAAAGAGTTTTTGATTAATGCTTTTGATAAAAATAGCCAAGATTGGTTGTTTTTTGGAGGAATTAATGGGTTGAACTACATCAAATCAGATAGTTTGCGTTCTCGATCGGATGTTCCCAATGTCTACATTACCAATTTAAAAATCTTCAATAAGCCGGTGCTAGTGGGAGCAGAAAATTCTCCTTTAAGCGAAGATATTTTATTTACGAAGCATTTAACGCTTCAGCCTGGACAGTCGGTATTTAGCTTTGACTTTGTTGCTTTAGAGTATCAAAGACCCAAAAATAATCGATATGCCTATTATTTAGAGGGCTTTGAAAAAGACTGGAATTATGTAGGGACCCAAAGGTCAGCCTCTTATACCAATTTAAGTCCTGGAGATTATACGTTTAAAGTTAAAGCAACTAACTCGGATGGTATCTGGGCAGAAAAACCATTTGAGTTAAAAATCACTGTTTTACCTCCCTGGTACCGCACCTGGTGGGCTTATGTGATCTATTTCCTTTCTGTTTCAGCCATTGTTTATGGATTTATCCGAGAAATAAAGATCCGGGAAGCATTTAAGACGGATATTCGATTAAAAGAAATTGAGAAAGAGCGTATTCAAGAGCTAGAGCAAGTAAAAACGCATTTTTTTACCAATATTTCACATGAACTAAGGACTCCTTTAACACTTATCATCAGTCCGATTGAGCGTTATTTTCTAAAAAATAAGGGCTTAAATGAGGAACAAAATACTCGGATGTCTTCCATACATCAAAATGCACAAAAGCTGTTGAGATTGATTAACCAACTACTAGACTTATCCAAAATTGAATCTGGAAACCAGCAACCATCCATCGCTAAACATGATTTGATCCTTCAGTTAAATAGTGTCATGTTGGGTTTTGAAAACTATGCACAACAGAAGCAAATTAATTTGATGTGGAAACCTCCACAAAACGATCTATTTGTTTATTATGATTCTGATATCATTGAAAAATGTGTGTCAAATCTTTTATCTAATGCATTTAAACACACCCCAGATGAAGGGAAAATAGGGGTTTCTTTGTCTCTTATTCATGATATTCAAGCAGGTAAAAAGAAAGTAAAATCAGTTCGAATTCAAGTTTTAGATACGGGTAAAGGAATTGCATCAGAACATTTGAATCATATTTTCGATCGTTTTTACCAAGTGCCTGAGTCGATGAATCGAGCAGGAACGGGAGTTGGTCTGTCGCTTTGTAAGGAATTGATTGAGCTGCATTTGGGTCAAATTGAGGTCAATAGTAAACTAGGCGAAGGAAGTAGTTTTTCCATTACTTTTCCTGTTCAAGACAGCGTTTTTGATCCTTTATGGATACATTCGCATGAAAATTTACTAGAAAAAATCGTTTCCAATAATCCCGTGGTTCGAAAATTAGACTCCATTGAACACGAAAAACAAATTTTATTGATTGTTGATGATCATACTGAATTACGTAAATTTGTTGCCGATATATTTTCTGATCGTTTTCAGATTGTCGAGTCTGAAAGGGGAGAAGAAGCACTAGAGTTAGCGCTAAAGTTTTTACCTGATGTAGTCATTACAGATTGGATGATGCCTGGTATGAGTGGAATAAATCTTTGTCGGGCGCTTCGTAGCAACCCTAAAACAAATCATATTCCCATCATTATCTTAACCTCAAAAAGTTCTCAAGATAGCCAAATTGAAGGCATGCAATCTGGTGCAGATGATTATGTGAGTAAGCCATTTAATGCTGATTTGTTGGAAATAAGGGTTAATAAATTATTGGAAGCCAAGGAAAGAGCCAGAAAAAATTGGCAAAAACAATTCGTTCAAAAGGAATTAACGGAGGGTAAATTACCGGAATTTCAAGATGAGTTTTTACAAAAGGCAACCGCCTTAATCATTGAAAATATCGCTGATGCTAATTTTGATGTGGTCGATTTAGAAAAAGGGCTGGATATGAGTAAAATGCAGTTATATCGGAAGCTTAAAAGCCTAACTTCCTTAGCGGGCAATGAGTTTATACGATCCATTAGGCTCCAACAAGCCCTGGTGGTTATCGAGACCACTCAATTAAATGTTTCTGAAATTGCTTATAAAGTAGGATTTAATGATCCTGCGTATTTTGCTCGTGTCTTTAAAAAACAATTTGGTCAATCACCTTCTAATTACATACAACATGCTAAAGAGAACATTAGTTAAATTTTCAATTTTCGCGATCATTCCTATCTTGATCTCTTCATGGGGCTTTTTGGCTCATAAGTCATTGCAACAAGTGTCCATTTATACGTTGCCCACAGAATTGGGATTATTTTTTTACGCAAATCAAGACTATTTAGTGACTCACTCGATTCGGCCAGATGTTCGTAGACGTGATGATAAATCAGAGGACCCTAAGCATTATTTAGATATGGATGCTGAGGTTTTTGGTCCCAACTATCGAACCAGTATTCCTCATGATTTTTCCGCCGCCATCAAAAAATATTCCTTGGATAGTTTGAAAAATGAAGGGATTGTGCCTTGGGAGGTAAACCGGGTGTATAAGCGATTGGTGTATTCATTCCAACATCAATTAAAGGATTCTGTATTGTTTTATGCAGCGGATTTAGGGCATTATGTAGCTGATTCTCATGTTCCATTACATACAACTAAAAATCACGATGGTCAATTGACCAACCAAAAAGGCATTCATGTGTTGTGGGAAAGTTTGGTCCCTGAGGAGTTTTTAAGAAACTATCAGTTTAATAAGGTGCCAACCGTCACCTACATTAAAAATCCTCAAGATTTTATTTTTCAAATTTTATTGGAATCTCATGATATGCTTCCTGAAGTATATAAAACTGAATTAGCCATCCGAGCAGAAATGGGTGAGGCCAAAGCATTCATGGAAGTGGAACGCGGGGGTCGTAAATTACAGTACTACACCAAAGACTTTATTCGGGCTTATGGTAATCGATTAGGCACTTCCATCGAAAATAGAATGCTTTTAGCGTCTAACCGAGTGGCTAGTTTTTGGTATTCCGCTTGGAAGGATGCTGGATCGCCTGCTTGGGTGATGGCTGTTCCTGAAGTTTCCGAGGCAGTGAAACTAAAATATTCGAATGAGAAATCGGTTTGGTTGGCCAACAATCTAGTGAAGGAAAATTTATTGATTTCCTTGAAAACAAAATCGGCTGAATAAATGCAAAAGATTTTACTCATTTCAGATACACATAGTTATTTAGATGCGCGCCTAGAAGAGCATATCGAATTTTGTGATCAGATTTGGCATGGGGGTGATTGGGGATCTGTGGCCATAGCAGATACTTTAATGAGTTTTGGAAAACCCGTTTATGGCGTCTATGGGAACATTGATGATCGAACGATTCGGAATATGTTTCCTAAAATCACTCGATTTATGTGTGAAAATGTGAAAGTTGCCATGACACATATCGCTGGAGCGCCTTCCTCCTATAAACCTGATGCGTTAGAAACGTTTGCTCAAGGAATTCCTCACATTTTTGTGTGCGGACATTCTCATATACTACAGGTCAAAAGAGATTTGAAGAGAAATAACATGCTTTTTTTGAATCCTGGGGCGGCGGGCCAACATGGATTTCATGATGAGCAAACAGCTTTAAGATTTAAGATCGACGGATCCCGGATTTTTGATATGGAGGTCATTCAAATGCCCCGTTTAAAGATTCGAGTTAAATAATTGTGTATAAAAAAATCGATTAATTTAGCATTCAGGCTATATTTGGAATGATTGAACATTTTCGAAAACACTTCCTTTTTGAAACGATTTAAGTATCCAACCCCCACCTACTACATCATCTCCTTCATAAAATACCGCTGCTTGGCCCGGTGCGATTCCACTAACATCTTCATGGAATTCTACTTTGATTTTTCCTTCCAATCCTTCAATAAATGCAGGCGTTCCAGCGTCTTTGTATCGAACTTTTGTGACCGTTTCTAGGCCTCCTGAGGGGATCGAATCATATTTTTGAAGGTTTAATTGGCCCACATACATGCCCGTTCTATTCAAATCCTCTAATTTCCCGATCACTACTTCGTTCGTTTCTTTTCGTATTTCTGTAACAAAGGCTGGGTAGCCAAACGCCTTTCCTAA
Organism: Aquirufa sp.; assembly: GCA_044349095.1. GTDB lineage: Bacteria > Bacteroidota > Bacteroidia > Cytophagales > Spirosomataceae > Aquirufa. The sequence goes on from JBIKRO010000065.1 coordinate 13,503, forward strand.
TCCCTTTCTTTGCCCTACCGTGTAAAATGGATATCCCTCGTGAGTACCTATAATTTTACCTTCTGTATCAATAAAATTTCCACCTTTTACCTGCTCTTCCAGTTCAGGGATTCTTCGCTTTAAAAATCCCCGATAATCATTGTCGGGAACAAAGCAAATTTCATAGCTTTCTGATTTATTGACTAGGTCGACAAAGCCCCGCTCTGTAGCCATTTCGCGAATCTTCGCTTTGGTCAAATGGCCTAATGGCAAAATGGTTCGAGCGAGTGACGATTGGGAAACTCCCCAAAGCACATAACTTTGGTCTTTTAAGGCATCCACGCCTTTGGAAATGATAAATCGATTATTTTCTTCTCTAATTTGAGCATAATGTCCAGTGGCGATGAATTCACATCCTAATTGGTCCGCGCGTTTTAACAACGCATCCCATTTTATGTGTGTATTGCACATAACACATGGATTTGGTGTCCGACCTTCTACATACTCGTTGGTAAAATAGTCGATGACCGAATCCCCAAATTCCTCACGGATATCTAATATATAATGTGGGAATCCTAAGGATACGGCAATGTGACGGGCATCATTAATGGAATCGAGCGAACAGCAACCTGTTTCCTTTTTTGTGCCACCTGAACTAGCATAGTCCCATGTTTTCATGGTCATGCCGATCACTTCATATCCTTGTTCATGTAATAAAACAGCTGCGACTGAGCTGTCAATTCCGCCACTCATGGCGACTAGTACGCGTCCTTTTGTTTCCATATTTGCTGCTCAGGTTCAAGGCCTGACGAAATTTCGTGCAATTTAAGATTAATTTGCCCAATTGGCGAACAATTTTGCTATTTAGCACCTTAAAGATTAGTTTTGTTTTTAATTTTGGATTGATTTATGCTAAAGACGAAGGTTAAGGTTTCTGCAATTGAGAATTTGTCGGATGCGCGGTATTGTGCTGGGATGGGCGTGGAATGGTTAGGTTTTTCGATGACCGAAGTTCCAGTGGACAAATTCAATGAAATTCGAAATTGGCTTTCAGGAATTCAGATTGTTGGCGAGGCATTTAATTGTTCAGCAGATCAAATTATAGCCCTCTGTGAGGCATATCAACCCGATGTTTTAGAGATTAATTCATCGGTCCAATTAGAGAAAATCAAACACCTTACCTGCCCTAAAATTTTAAGGGTAAACCTTGATTCAGATAATTTACCTGCCTTATTTGCTGCTGCTAGACCTTATGTCGATTACTTTTTGTTGGTGGGCGACTCAGAGGATTCTTTGCTAGCTTTTGAAAACCAGATAGAAATATGGTCCGCACAATATCCCATTATCTTAGGTTTGAGCATTCCTGAATCTGATTTATATGAGTGGGTTGAGCAAAGTTCTATCCAAGGAATTGGATTGATCGCGGGGAAAGAGGAGCGGCCTGGCTACCGAGATTTTACGGGTTTAATGACTATCTTGGAAAAACTAGAAACCGAATAAATATGCGTTTAGGCATTAAAAATATATGTTAGAATCGATTAAAGGCTTTTTGATAACTAGTAAAATCAAGATTTCGCAAGGAATTATTTGGTTGGTTATGCTATTGGAAAAAGCACTTTTAAAGATTCTGGGCGAGAGAAAATATACTTGGCTTATCGGTTATGGCAATCTAACCAAGGTGTTAATTGAAGCCTATTATCGTCGATTCAAAGCATTTTATGATGCGCATGTCGACAAACAATCCCCCTATTACCGACCGATTGTCAAGGTTTGGAAAATTACTGCAAAAGCAGGTTTATTTGCTTTAATTTATTTGTTTATCATTCAAACCAATATTTTTTGGTTAACCGGTGAAATGCCTTCTGTGGACGATTTGCAAAATCCCAAACTTTCACAAGCCTCTGAAATATATTCAACGGATGGGGTATTATTAGGCAAGTATTTTGCCGAAAATAGAACACCAATTCGGGATTTTAATTTATTGTCTCCTCATCTTGTAAAAGCTTTGGTGGCTACCGAGGATTCTCGGTTTTATGAGCATACAGGTATTGATTTTCAAGCTTGGGCCGGTGTATTAGTGGGCATGGCTAAAGGAGGTGATCGAGGAGGTGGAAGTACTATTTCGCAGCAATTAGCCAAAAATCTCTTTAAAACTCGCACCAAAAAAGGCTTCTTCAAAACAGGTGTTTTGGGATATATTCCAGGATTAAATAAGTTGATCTATAAATCCAAAGAATGGGTGACGGCCATTAATCTAGAACGTTTTTATACCAAGGATGAAATTATACTTTGGTATTTAAATACGGTCGATTATGGCAATAACGCCTATGGCATCAAAGTAGCTGCTAAGACGTACTTTAACACCAGCGCGGATAGTTTAAATATACAAGAAGCCGCGATTTTGGTAGGACTTCAAAAGGCGACAACTACCTATAATCCGACTCGTTATGATGGAAAGCCTTTGGCGGAAAATAAAGCATGGAAGCGTAGAAATGTGGTATTGTCTCAAATGGTGAAGGCGGGTTATTTGAAAAAGGCTGAATATGATTCCTTAGCGAAATTACCGATTGTTTTAAATCCCAATGAAGAGTCGCCCTATGATGGAACCGGCAATTATTTTAAAGTGGCTGTGGCTAGATACATTAATGATTGGGCCAAGGAAAATGAGATGGAAGTGGATTTGTATCGCGATGGATTAAAGATTATGACGACGATCGATTCCCGTCTCCAATTGCATGCAGAAGAAGCTGTTGAAGGAGGAATGCGTAACATTCAAAAATCTTTTGATAATCATTGGACGGGTCAAAACCCATGGGTTGACGAACACGGAGTTGAGATTGTGGGTTTTATCGATACGGTGGCCAAGCGTACGGATTATTACAAAGCATTGGCTAAAAGATTTCCAACAAGTCCTGATTCGGTTTGGCATTACATGAAAAATGTGAAGCGAGATATGTGGGTGTATTCTAGGAATGCATTAGGAGAGGAGAAAAGAAGTATGAGCTCGATCGATTCGATCAATTATTACAAGCGTTTTTTACAGTCGGGCATGATGACTTTGGATCCTTACACGGGTCACATTAAGGCTTGGGTGGGTGGTTTAGATTTTAAATA
>JBIKRO010000126.1:0-4866 GCA_044349095.1 Aquirufa sp.
TTCAATCATACTCAATCTAGACAAATAAATAGGCTTAGGCTTACCTGTAGAGCCACTCGTATGGAATAAAAACTCTTTTTTACCCAATTTCCACTGCCGACAAAAATCAAAAACTTCTTCTTGAAAGGAGTTTAGTGGTTTAGGATAATTATCATTATGTGGATTAAATACGAGCATAAATTAATATTCTCTCCAAAATTAGCCAAACATTCTCTAATTTCGTGGGTTAATAAGAGGTTCAATCATAATTAACACTCATTAATGTCAGAAGAATCGTTTTTAAATCCTATAAATCCTGAAAAGGTTGCTCAAAATCCTGGGCTACTTCCTTATGCCCACACAGCAGGTGGAGCCGTTATTAAGCCGGAAGATATGGGTAAAACTAAGGGACGATCGGTAAAAGCCATGCGCCAACAAACCGATCGGCAAATGAATCAGCTTTATGAACAAATGGAGGTTTTAGCCAAACAAGCTAAACTTTTATCCGAACGTAAAGAAATTTCAGAGCGAATTTATGATGCTGCTATGGGTTTCGAACCTATCATTAGCGAAACCTATTATTTATATGAAAAAGAATCAGGTCAAGATTTATTATCTTTAGTAGCCCCAGAAGAATGGGGTCGCTCTTTTAAGTATAGTAGATTTTTAGCGAAAGTAACATTACTAGCGGATCACACTTGGGATGTCACTTATAATGATGATTTAAACGATAAGTAAAATGATAACAAAAGTAAATTGGGAAACCATTAAAGAATACAAAGATATTTTATTTCAATTTTATAATGGAATTGGAAAAATTTCAATTAATAGACCACACAAACACAATGCATTCACACCGCTAACAGTTCAAGAAATGTCTGAAGCGATGGAATTAGCTCGTCAAGATACCAGAATAGGAGTGATTATCTTGACTGGAGAAGGCGGCAAAGCATTTTGTTCTGGGGGTGATCAGAGCGTACGTGGTGATGGCGGTTATGTAGGACAAGACCAAGTACCTAGATTAAATGTTTTAGATCTGCAAAGACAAATTCGAACTATACCGAAACCTGTTATTGCCATGGTGGCTGGTTGGGCCATAGGCGGAGGACACGTTTTACATGTGATTTGCGACTTAAGTATTGCGGCTGACAATGCTCGTTTTGGGCAAACAGGACCTAATGTCGGTTCCTTTGATGGAGGTTTTGGAGCATCCTATTTAGCTCGAGTTGTCGGCCAAAAGAAAGCAAGAGAAATTTGGTATTTATGTGACCAATATGATGCAAAAGAAGCTTATGAAATGGGCTTGGTCAACAAAGTAGTCCCATTAGATGAGTTAGAAAGTACGACCATTTCCTGGTGTGAAAGAATTCTAGAAAAAAGTCCCTTAGCTTTGAGAATGTTGAAGTCGTCATTCAATGCTGAGTTAGATGGCCAAGCTGGAATTCAAGAACTTGCGGGCAATGCTACTTTATTATATTATTTATCGGATGAAGCTAAAGAAGGTAAAAATGCGTTCATAGAGAAGCGCAAACCTGATTTTTCTAAATTTCCTAAATTCCCATAAGATGAATTATTGGTTAGTAAAATCAGAACCTTTCAAATATTCTTGGGATGATTTCGTTAAAGAAGGAAAATCCGTTTGGGATGGAGTAAGAAATTACCAAGCAAGAAACAATATGAAAGAAATGAAAAAAGGTGATTGGGTCTTTTTTTATCATTCAAATGAAGGAATGGAAGTCATAGGACTTGCAGAAGTCAAAAAAGAATTTTTTCAAGATCCAACGACAGAAGACCCTAGGTGGGTAGTCGTAGAAATTGTTCCGATCAAAAAATTCAATAATACAGTTACCTTAAAAATGATGAAATCAGATGATCGTTTGTCTAATTTAGCGCTAATCAAACAATCAAGATTATCTGTAACTCCAGTAGGTAAACAAGAATTTGATATTATTTTAAGTTTAGCCGAGTAGTATTATGAAAAATCTATTTTTAATTATTGTTTTCCAAATTGTAGCAATGCAAATCGGGTATAGTCAAATCAATAATAAAAGAGTAGAATTCCCTATTCAAGGATCTGATTTAGAATCATTTAACATCCCCATTGGTGATCAAGGAGTCATTGTTTTATCTCAGTTAAATAAGCAATCCTTTAACATTAGAAAATTTTCTACAGATTTAGATCAGATATGGAGTAGGAATACAAATTTAGAGTCCAACTTAGACTACGTAACTTCTAGTTTTGATGGAACGGTTTTATCCTTACTTTTTAGCAGATTTCGAAGTAATTCATACGTCATATTCAGAGTACTGGTTAATTCTGGAGAAATCACGAAATACCAAATTTATTCAGTAGATCGAATCGAAATTTCAAATTTCAAAGCCTTAAATTATTCTTTGTTCATTGGCGGAATGGTGAATAACCAACCGATTATTTTGTTCACCAATTTAAAAGAACGTAAGACAAGGATATTGCCAGCCGTTGTCAAAGGCCAAGCTGAAATCCAATCCATGGATTTAGACACGATTCAACAACAAATCAATGTAACTTATTCGGTAGGCGGTAAGGCTAAAGATTATCAATTAATCATCAAATCATTTGATGAAGATGGGAATCAAATCGGTCAAGTCTACATGAATCCAAGTGAGGAATTTGCCATGATGAATGGAAAATTAAATCAAATTAATGATTCGCTACAAGTCATTGTAGGAACTTATGGCCACAAAAATAGTATTGGTTCATCCCGTGGACCTAGCTCACAGGGTTTATATTTTAATTCATTTATCGACGGTAACATTATTAAATCAACCTACTATAGTTTTACCAAGTTTACTGATTTTTTCAATTTTCTAACTCCTAAACAAAAAGAAAGGCAGGAGAAAAAAATAAAAGATAAGGAAGTTAAAGGGGAAGATTTGAGGTTGGATTACCGATTGCTCATGCATGACATTATCAAAAATGGCGAAAATTACATCATCATCGCTGAAGCCTTTTATCCTGATTATAAGTATAATAATTTCAGTCCTTTCGGAGGATCTATGCTAATGGGTGGCCTAGGTGGATTCTATTCACCTTATTGGACCATGATGAATCCTTATCGTTGGGGTTATGGGAATTATGGCATGTATTCTCCATTTTCTAGTTATTATAGCCCTTGGGGGTATCGTGGATTTAATTCATATAGTAACCAACAACAATTTGATGGCTGGATTTATACGCATGCAGTCATTGCGGAATTAGATAAGGATGGAAAATTACTTTGGGATCATTGCATTGATTTAAATGATAGCAAAGAATCTAAATTGATTCAAAAAATTAAAGCTTCCGTTGTAAATAATACAGTCTATTTATCTTACCATCAAAATGATCAAATTATCACCAAATCCATTTCAAATAGTGGAAAGAATGAGGAATTAAGAGTTCAGGAAATCATCCCTGAAGATAAATTAGATAAGGTAAGAAGAACCGTAAAATCTGAAATCAATTATTGGTATGGTCCATATTTCATTGCTGATGGATATCAAACTATTACGAACCAGGAGGAAGGAAGAAGAAATGTATTCTTCTTAAACAAAATTCAAATCAATCCATAAATTGAAAAATACAGCCAGTATATCTATTGATACTCCCGAATTTTGGGGTAAATCGTATGAGTTAATTGATTCAGGAGGATTTGAAAAGTTAGAGCAATTTGGAAGTTTTTGTGTTAGAAGGCCTGAACCTCAAGCAGTTTGGGGGAAATCCTTATCTGAAGGAATTTGGGTGTCTAAAACGGATGCCTATTTTAAAAAAGAAAAAGGAAGTTCTGAAAAAGGATTTTGGGACATACAAAAAAAGACACCAGAGAAATGGTTTATCAATTATAAATCTGATTTATTGAATTTAAATTTCAAAATTTCCTTGTCATCATTTAAACATGTAGGCATATTCCCTGAGCAAGCATCCAACTGGGAATTTTTAGCCAAAAATATACCCAAACTAAAAAATGATAAGCCCAAATTTCTAAACCTTTTTGCGTATACAGGCGGGGCGAGTTTGGTATGCCGACAAATGGGTGCTGATGTAACGCATGTGGATTCAGTGAAGCCTGTATTATCCTGGGCCAGAGAAAACATGGAAATATCTAATTTAGATTCCATTCGTTGGATGGCCGAAGATGCATTAAAGTTTGTAAAAAGAGAAGCTAGAAGAGGCAACTTTTATCAAGGTATATTGTTAGACCCGCCGGCTTATGGAAGAGGTCCAGATGGCGAAAAATGGGTTTTAGAGGAACAAATAGATGATATGTTGAAGTCAGTGAAAGAAATTCTAGACCCAAAAGAACATATTTTATTGACCAATGTGTATTCGTTGGGATTCTCAACCCTTGTGGTAGAAAATCTAATGAATGGCCTATTTGATGTGCCTCAAAATGCAGAATTTGGTGAAATCTATTTGAACGATACCTTCAATAAAAAACTCCCATTAGGAGTATTTCATCGTTATTTATACCAAGGAAATTAGGAATAAATAACCCCTTTGGCTGCCAATAAGGTGTTTTTCATTAATGAAACAATGGTCATTGGACCTACTCCTTTAGGAACTGGTGTTATATAGGAGCATTTATCAAATACATCATCAAAATCTACATCCCCTTTAAGCGCAAAACCAGACTTTTTAGATTCGTCAACAACCCGTGTGAGGCCAACGTCAATGATCACAGCCCCTTTTTTAACATAGGAAGCATTAAGGAATTCTGGCTTACCTAAAGCGGCAATAAGTATATCGGCTTGTTGGCAAATCTCAACCAAATTCTTGGTTTTCGAATGAGTTAATGTAACAGTGCAATTGCCAATGGGATGATTTCTTTGCATTAGAATAGACATGGGAAGACCTACAATTTGACTTCT